>JAGDBQ010000133.1 GCA_017958985.1 Bacteroidales bacterium | reverse complement strand
TAAAGAAGGTAAGGACGAGCATACGGATGTGCATTCCGTCGTCATCGGCATCAGTCGCCACGATGATGTTGTTGTAGCGGAGATTGTCCAGGTCGTCCTCGACTCCGAGAGCCGAGATGAGCAGGTTGAGCTCCTCATTCTCAGCCACTTTCTTGCGGCTCTCCTTGTAGCAGTTGATCGGTTTGCCGCGGAGGCTGAACACCGCCTGGTAGTTGGCGTTGCGGACCTTCGTTATGGTACCGGAAGCGGAGTCTCCCTCGGTTATGAATATGCTCGTCTGCTCAGCGAGGTCCTGCTTGTCCTTCGGAAGCTTGTCCCCGAAGTGATAGCGGCAGTCGCGAAGCTTCCGGTTATATACGTTGGCCTTCTTGTTCCTCTCCCTGGTCTTCTTCTGGATACCGGCGATCTCCTCGCGCTCGGCCTGGGACTCCTTGATCTTGTTCTCGATGATCGGAGCGAGGCCGGTGTGGATGCGCAGATAATTGTCCAGGTGCTTGGCTATGAAGTCATTGACGAACGACCTTATGGTCGGGCCGCGGTCTATCTCCAGCGAACCGTCCGGGTTCTGGACCTTCTTGCCGTTAGCGTCGGTCTTGTATTTCTCCCACATATAGGTGGAACCCAGCTTGGTCTTGGTCTGGCCTTCGAAATTCGGCTCCTGGATCTGGATGCTCACCGCGCCGATTATACCCTGGCGGCAGTCCTCCGGCTTGTAGTCTTTCTTGAAATAATCCTTGAGGGTCTTGGCGATAGCCTCGCGGAACGCGGCCAGGTGGGTTCCTCCGTCCCTGGTATTCTGTCCGTTGACGAACGAAGATATGTTCTCACCGTAGGAATTGCCGTGGGTGATCACGACTTCTATGTCCTCGTCCTCAAGGTGGATAGGCTCATACAGAGGAGTTTCCGACATATTCTCGCGGACCAGGTCGAGGAGACCGTTCTCTGACTTGTAAGCCGTCCCGTTGAGCACCAGCGAAAGACCCTTCTTGAGGTAGGAATAGTTCTTGACCATCGTTTCCACGATGTCCATATGGAACTCGTAGGCACCGAACATCTCGGAATCCGGAGTGAATACCACGAGCGTTCCGTTCTTTTCCGAAACCTTCTCTTTCTTGCCGCTGTCCTTGAGCTCGCCTCTCTCGTAGGTCGCCCAGGAACTCTCACCGTCCCTGAAGGACTCCACGTAGAATTTCTCCGAGAGGGCGTTCACGGCCTTCGTTCCGACTCCGTTCAGACCGACAGATTTCTTGAATACCTTGTCGTCGAACTTGCCGCCCGTATTCAGCTGGCTGGTGGCCTTGACCACTGAGCCGAGCGGGATTCCGCGGCCGAAGTCCCTGACAGTGACCTGCCTGTCCTCGATCCCGATAAGGACCTTGTTGCCGAAACCGGCCGAGAATTCGTCGATGCAGTTGTCTACGATCTCCTTGAGTAGCACGTAGATACCGTCACCGGGGTTGGCACCGTTGCCGAGCCGGCCGATGTACATTCCGGGACGGCGGCGAATATGTTCGACTCCTTCCAGAGTCTTTATGTTGGCGTCAGTATATTCGTTATTGTTCTGCATAATCGTACAAATTTACGAACTTTTGGCGGGATTTGAAAAAGTATCTTTTTGTAGTATTTTTGCATTTGGAAAGGTATTTGCAAATGCCTTCCATTACATTCAAGAGACTGATACGATGAAAAAGCTGGCCGTCATAACAATCACCCTCCTGTGCTCCGCATTCCTTGTCGGCCTCCGGGCCCAGGGATCCAAGGCGGGCAACACCTACGGAGGGATAGTGCGCTTCGACAAGACCGTCCACGACTTCGGGGATATCCTCGTTTCCGACGGACCTGTCTCAGCGACCTTCACGGCCGAGAATGTCAGTGGGTCGAATATGGTGATATACAACGTGGTATCCTCCTGCGGATGCACCGATGTCACCTGGACCCGCGAGCCGGTGAAGCCGGGGGAGAGCGGGAAGGTGAAGGCCACCTACAAGAACGACGAAGGCGGCTATCCTTTCGACAAGACCCTCACCGTATATGTCTCCGGCCTCAAGCAGCCGGTCATCCTGAGGCTCCGTGGCGAAAGCCACGCCAAGAAGCTCGCTCTCAAGGAGTTGTATCCTGTGCGCTTCGGCAACCTGGCCTTCAAGTCAGCGGACATCAAGGGCGGGAATATGTCGCAGGGCCAGCAGAAGAGCGGGGAGATCCTGGTGGCCAACCTCGGTAAGAAGCCGATCGACGTCAAGTTCAAGGACGTCAGCCCGGGCCTGTCCCTGAAACTCTCGCAGAATCCCGTCCCGGCAGGCGGAACCGCAAAACTCGCATATACCGTAACATCTGACCGGAACCACTGGGGCAAGAATTATTACTACGCCACCCCTCTCGTGGACGGCGTGTCCTACAAGGCGGTGGTCTCCCAGACCCAGGATCCGAAGAAGGAAGCCGGCACCGAAGCTTTGCTCGCCGATCCCAATCCGCTCCTCGGCGCGGGAAAGCCTTCCATCGGGATATTCACCATCACCAAGGAGGATTTCTCTTCCTGGACGAAGGCCCAGCGGGACGCCGCCTCCAATCCGGTCGCAAATGAGAGCACTTTCTCTTTCGGGAAGGTCAAGTCGGGAGCCAAGGTGAACGCTTCCTTCGTGATATCGAACAAGGGAAAGAGCGCCCTCAAGGTGTACAAGGTGGATTCCGAGAGCTCCAAGCTCAAGCCTTCCGCGTTCCCTGACCTCGCCCCGGGAGGCAAATATAATTTCAAGTGTACCCTGGACACTTCAGGACTGCCGAAAGGGGAGTGCCTGATAGTCGTCACCCTTACTACGAATTCACCGCTGCGCCCGATCGTGAACCTGTTCGTGACCGGTTGGATAGAATAGTTTTCGCCGATGCTGGACGTATTCCTCGAAGCTCTCAGGAGCGCAATACTCATTTCAGGACTCGTTGTGATAATGATGATGCTCATCGAGTTCTTCAACGTGGAATCCGAAGGCCGGCTTTTCAAGTCCCTCGGCAAGTCGGGATTCACACAAGTCCTTGTCTCTGCTCTGCTTGGGGCCGTTCCTGGCTGTGTCGGAGGCTTCGCGGTGGTGTCCCTCTATACTCATAGGCTATTGGGCTTCGGAGCCCTGCTGGCGATGATGATAGCTACCGCCGGTGACGAATCCTTTATGATGCTGGCTATGTTCCCGGGCAAGGCCGCCCTGCTGTTTGCGATACTGTTCTGCCTTGCCGTCGTCGTGGGTTTGGTAACTGACCGGATATCCGGCAGGGGAGCAGTGATACCGACCAGGCTCGAGGATTCGTACGAGACCCACGAGGCACCGGACAAGGGCCGCCACGCCGGATGGAGAAGGATTGTGATGTTCGTCGGGGTCCTGGTATTCATAGCAGCCCTGCTGGCCGGTTTCCTCGAGGAGGGGGAGGCTGAGGCCGACGGCCTGAACCTGCTCAGCGAGGAGTGGATGTTCTGGGCCTTCGGAGCGCTGAGCCTGGTCATACTCGGAGCTCTGATATTCGCCTCCGACCATTTTGTAGAAGAGCATCTGTGGGAGCATATAGTTTGCAAGCATCTCCCCAGCATATTCGCCTGGACCTTCGGAGTCCTGGTCGTCATCGGGACCCTGTTCCATTTCGTGGACCTGGAGACCTGGATCGGAGACAATACCGCCTGGATGATCCTTCTGGCCATCCTGGTCGGCTTCATCCCGGAATCCGGACCGCATCTCGTCTTCGTGACCCTGTTCGCGAGCGGAGTCATCCCGTTCCCGGTCCTGCTTGCCAACTCGATAGTCCAGGACGGCCACGCATCCCTGCCTCTGATCGCCGACAGCAAGAAATCCTTCCTGATCGCGAAGGGTGTCAAAGTAGCGTTGGCATCGGTAGTTTTTGTGGTATGGGGTTTGTTATTGTGAATTTAAAGTTTATCTTTGCACACAATTTGAAAATTGTTCAACTAACTTATAACGAATTATGGCTTACAAGATTTCTGAAACTGAATGCGTTGCATGCGGCACCTGTATGTCAGAGTGCCCTCAGGGCGCTATCCACGAGGGTGATGTCTACAGCATCGATCCTGAAGTTTGCATCGACTGCGGCACCTGCGCAGATGCTTGCCCTATGGGAGCTATTTCCCCTGCTGAGTAAACCGGGAGAAATACATAACGGATATGGCGGCTGATAAGAGATTATCGGCCGCCATCTTTTTTCAGCAAGCCGAGCTGGACGCAGGCATTCCAGATCCCGTCCTTGTCCACGTCCGTCGTCACCAGGTCGGCTTTCTCCTTCAGCCTTTCCGAAGCATTTCCCATCGCGACCCTGATCCAGCCGTCGTCCCCGAACATCGACAGGTCGTTGTCTGAGTCCCCGAATACTATCGCGTCCTCGCTCCTTCCACCGAAACGCTCCAGGATACGGTGTATCCCGGCACCTTTGTCCGACGGTTCTACGAATATGTATTCGTGGTGGAAACGGCACCAGGGCAGCTCCTTGAGGGATTCCAGCGAAAACTCGACAGGGTAGTAGCAGGCTATGAAAGCCTTGTACAGGTTCTCGAAGGACTCCGGGTCGAGCCCCGGGACCGCACGGGTCTCCTGGTAAGTGTCGTGAGTGAAATCGTAGAAGCGGCCGTCAGGAGCGAGGCGCGTGACCGAATTATCGGGCTGGATCGCCCACGGAATGCCTCTGGACTCGCATTCTTTCAGGAGCGCGATCATCTTGTCTTTCGGCAATGGCCTGATACCCAGGAGTTTCCCCTCAATAGTAATTCCATATCCGCCGTCGCTGACCATATTGTCGAAACCGAGTTCACTCATATACGGCCTTGCCATCGCTTCAGAACGTCCGGTAGCCAGGCAGAGGAAATGACCGTCCGCCCGGAGCAGCTCGATGGCGCGCCTCGTGGATTCGGGAATATAGTTCTTTGCGTAGCTTCCACCCGCAATCAAAGTCCCGTCGACGTCGAAGAACAGGTAACGTTTCCTAACCGGGCTCATCCTGCGACAGTTTTCAGGAATTCCTTGGGAATACGGACCCCGTTGGCCAGAGTGTATGTTTCTCGAAGTATCATCTGTCTATGTAAATGCTTGTCAGAGAAGGAAGAACAGAGCGACACCGCTGATACTGACAACCAGTCCGATGATCTCCTTCAGGCGTATCTTCTTTTTGTTGACCAGGACTTCCGGCACTATGATCATCACGGGTGTGAGGGCCATCAGGGTGGATGCGATCCCGGCATTGGCGTAGCGGACCGCCATCAGCGAGAGGGACACTCCGAGAGCCGGACCGAAGAGCGTGATAATCGAGGCATATTTCATCGTGACCGGATCGTGGACGGCATCCTTGAGCCGGCCCAGGCCTTTCTGGATGCTCAGCAGGATCAGGAAACCGGCGCTTCCAATCACGGCCCTGATCATCGTGGAAGCGAAGGGGAGCATACTCTCCATCAGCGCAGGGCCGCCCGATGGGATGGCCTCTGCGTAATTCTGCATTCCTACCTTGCTGAGTACCAGGCCGACACCCTGTCCGATCCCGGCCCCTATCCCGAGGAGGATGCCCTTGAGCGGCAGGTCCAGCTTGAAGTGGTTCCCGGAGTCTCGGCTCAGAATGGAAATACCTATACCGCAGAGGGTTACAACCATCGCGAGTATGGATTTCAGGGAAAGCGTCTCGCCCAGCATCATCCATCCGGCTATGGCGGCGATCGGGGGAGCAAGGGTCATCATCAACTGTCCGAAACGCGGCCCGATGTGCAGGTAGCACGTGAAAAGGCAGTAATCACCGAATACATAGCCGACCAGGGCGGAAAGCCCGAGCCAGAGCCAGGTGTCCTTGTCTGAATATACCGGATACGGACGTCCGACGGTGATCCATAGGAGGATGCCCAGGAATACGACAGCGAGCGCCAACCTGAGTACGTTGGTGACCATTGTGCCTACCCTTCTGCTGGATTTGTCGGAGAACCAGGCCGTGATGGTCCACGACAAAGCGACGCCCAGCGATATGAGTTCCCCGATGTGATTCATTTATGGGCAAAAATAAAGAAAAAATGTAAATTAGCAGTTCAAAACTGAATATGTATATGAAACACTCTGTCAAAGAATGGTTCGTTGTGACCAGATACTGGTCTTTCCCTGTCTCTACAATGCCTGTCATAGCGACTTTCGCATACCTTTTCAGCAAGGGACAGGTCCCCGGCGGCGTGATGCCATACGTAATCCTTGTCCTCTGCCTCCTCGGAGTCGTGCTCCTGCATTCTGCGGGAAATGTAATCAGCGACTGGTCCGACTACCGC
>JAGDBQ010000132.1 GCA_017958985.1 Bacteroidales bacterium | reverse complement strand
GCGGACTTGTTCAGTTTATCCCTGGAAGCCAGCTTCATCCCCCAGGCAGAGGCCAGGGCATTTCCTCCCTCGTTGTTCACCAGGTTGAGCAATGTCTTGATACGGCGGGCCTTGTCGAGGATCCTGCCGTTCATTCCCCTGCCCTCCTTGGCGGAAGGAATCAGGTAAGACTTTATGAACTTCTTGAAAGCCTTGTAGTTCTCGGAATATTCATCCTTGCCGCTCTTGGTATCCACTACGACGTTGAAAGGAACCTGGGCGAACAAAGAACGGACGTAAGCATACTGCTCGTAGGACAGACTGCCGCACCAGCGCGGGAACGAGTCTCCGTGGATGAACTGGCTGTGGTCCAGATACACTACCGATGGAGATGCATCGAAACCGCTGAACAGCCCGCTGTCGCGGAGCTTGGCGAAACGCTCCAGCACCACAGCGGTGATAACCGGAGATGACCTCATACCCTCGAACCATCCGAAACCGCCGTCCGCGTTGCGGCAGGCCAGGATCCTCGGGAAGAGGTCGTCATCAGGTGCCTGCGCTATTCCAGCGGCCTTTCTTACATAGAATGCCTCGGAGAGGGAGAGCACGTCCCTGCCTTCAGGGTCGGCCTTCGTCGGAAGAGCCTCGTGCAGCATTGCAAGTATATCTGTCTGCTTGTATTCTGCACCAGCCGCAGTCGTGCCGGTGAATTCGGCCTTGAGTCTCTCCAGCAGGGCTTCCTCGTCGGCTCCGGAAAGGAGGACTCCGGAGTGGGACTCCGTGAGCACCTGCCTGGCATCCAGGACCGGCAACGAGACGAATACTCCATCGGAGAATGATTTGTCATCGTCGATGAAGACCACCTTCAGGCCAAGTTCGGAGGCATCCTTCGGATCCACCTCGAATTCGAACGGAACCGAACCGGCTGCCGGAACGGTCAGGCTTTGCGACATCGTTCCAAGCGGCTCGGAACCCTGCCAGTCCGAAGACGGATAGACTTGAAGCGCGACGGCACCAGCGACCGGGACATCCGAACTGTTGGAGACAGTCCCGTGAAGTATGTAACGGTCGCCTCTGTAAAGGTACTTGGGCTCTGCGACTGAAAGCTTCACAGGGAGCGACACCACCATTTCCTGACGCACAAGGGCGTTGTGCATTTGGGTGTCGTGGGCATATACCTGGACTATGAAAGTCGAAAGCTTGTCGGAAGTCCTGAACTTAAGTGTCAGGTTGCCGGAAGGGTCGGAACGCAGGAACGGTTCGAAGGCGAGCGAAGATGCGAAATCAGAACGAAGGTCGACCTTGTCGATATCCTCTTCATCTATGGCAGCCTCCGGAGCAGGAGCGGGAAGTGCATCGTACATGACGGCCCCGGCATCCATCGATTCCTCCGCCATAGCCTCTACGATTACTCCTCCACGGGTAGCGGAAGCCTTGTACATCGGAGAAGCGTTGGCCGACGTGCCCAAGCCCCGGATATAGATACCGTGTTCAATTCCGTCACTTCCGTTGATGGCCGAAACGTACACGTGCTCGGCACTGATTCCGGAAAGCCTCACGGTGTTCCAGCGGTTCGGAGATATGGTCTCCGTGCTCTTGTCGAACACCGCCGCCACTCCTTCCACGCCAGGATCGGTCCGCAGCACGAACGAATACTCCTTGCCAGGAAGGGTCTTGTCCTCGAACACGCTGAACGCCAATGGCATTTCAAGTTCTTTCTTCTCGCGGCGGAACTCATTGGAATAGGTGTAGTGCCTGCCGTTGCGGAAGTAGAAGACACTGAGGAATACAGCATCCGGATACTCTGGCTTGTACTTGTAGACTATGTCTTCCAGCGAGCCTTTCCTGCCCGATTTGCCTTCAAGGAATACCATCTTGCGCTCCAGAAGCTGCCTCCTGTCACCGAAAAGCTCCACTGCAGCCCATACCGGACCGTCGCCGGCACCGAACCTGAGGTGTATGTCCTCTCCATTGTCCAGCGTCCCGTCTTCGCAGGATCCTTCCAGTATGAATACATTCTCCACCGGAGCCTTGAGCATTTCATCAGAAGAGGCGACCTTAAGGATCTGCATCTCATTATCCGACCGGATCTCTTCCCCCTTGGAGGTCTTTACGCAAGCCTCGGCCTTGACTGTGTACAGTCCTGATTCAGGAAGTTCCACGATAATCTCTTTCCCTGATTCAGCTGTCCCGGTGCAGACTGTCCCGTCTTCCATATCCGAAATCCTGTAGTCCACCGGAACCGGGACGGTCCTTCCGTCGACGTTCCTGACCCTGAACACCAGCCGGGCTTTGTCCTTGGAGAGCAGACTGGTATTCCAGCTGCGCTCTTTCAGTTCCAGTGATCCGGAAGCCTTGTCAAGCAAATCTATCTCAATATGGAAATTATTGAATACAAATACATTACGACTATACTCCCGAATCTCTCCCGTTGCATCGGTGACCTTGACGGTGACCTTGAACCAGTAATCGTCTCGGGAAGGGAAGGATATCTCGAAGCTGCCGTTCCCGTCCGGAAGGACATCACCGGAAGCCACTCTCCTCCCCGAAGCATCCACCTCGTATGTGACCTTGGCGGCAGAGAGAGGATGGCCGCTGTAACTGCTGAGCAGCCCTTCCACACGGATGGTGTCTCCCCTGAAGTATAGTTTGTCCACATCCTTGAAGCTCAGTTCGTACGTAGGAAGGATGTATTCATCCACCACGATATCCTTCGACTGCAGCGTCGTCTCCTTGATGGCACATATCCTGAAACGGCCGTTCTTCTGGTCCTTTGGAAGTATGAACTCCCCGGCAACAGATCCGAATCCGTTGGTCTTCAGCTTAGTGGATTCAAGTTCCTTGCCCTCGGTATTGTATAGCCTGACGGTCACGTTCTCCCCTTCCTTGAAAGTCGCAAAGCTCTTGCGGAGGTTGCCGCTGTAGAACACGGCCTTGTATTTCACTGTTTCACCTGGATTGTAGGCAGATTTGTCCGTAAACAGGTTGCAGAAGACGGAATTCCTTTCTTCCGCTTCTTCATTGACCTCGCGGTGGTTGTCAAGATCGATCTGCCTGGACTTGCGGATGAAACCGTCGGAATCCCTGAAAGATGCCTCAAGATAATTGACAGCTCTCTGCTTGACGTTTTTCATTATCTGCTCAGGAACAGGTGTGAAACCGTCGACGGCTATTCCCTTTGCCTCTGCCACGGAAGATCCCGACCTGAAAAGACCGAGGTCCACCTTCCCGACAGGTTCACCTGTCCTGTAATCCGCCACGTAGAACCGCTGCCCGGCGCTGTCGTCCCGGATTGCGATGGACAGGGTCTTCGGAGCATACTGCATGCTGGCCTTGAGCTTGCCGTTCCTGGCAGTGAACAGGTAGTCACCGTCGTCACACCTTGGAATCGGCACCCTCACGGTATCCACGACATAGAAGCTGCATTTACCGTTCACGACACTCTTGCTGAAAAGTGGTTTCGCTTCCTTCACGTCCGGGGCCATCACCAGGTCCACCTTGTCCAGATTCCGGAACAAGACCAGGAGGTCGCTGCCCTCTACACTGAGAGAAATGTCCTTACCTTCAAGTGTTTCCGCAAGATGCTGGAAATCTGTAATGGAATCGGCGATCTTCTTGTCGATGCCGGAGGAATAAGACTTGCGCTCTTTCTCTGCAGCCTTGACCTTCGCGAGCAATTCCTTGTATTCGTTATCTCCCGCCTTATTGAGCTGGAGTTTGGAGAACGAATCCTGGAGTATACGGGCCTTTGCGAACAGATTCACCGCCTTCCCTGCATACTTGCCGGCGAATTCCCCGTATGCAGCGATCCTGGATTCAGGATCCTTGTCCTCTATGGACCGGAACTCGAGCCAGGCAGCGTTGGGATAGGTATCTCCAAGGTATCCCTTCAAGACCTTTCCGGCCCTGTCCCTTCCCCTCCAGTCGACATATTCCGACCAGAGCGCATATTCGTAGTCATCCTTCACGCACTCGGCCAGGAGTCCGTTCATCTGGCCGCCAACGCGTCCGTAGAACTGGGGGTTGCGGCCGGCCTGGAGGCGTGAACCTGTCGAGATGACATAATCCAGCTGGTCTCCAGCACCGTGGGCCTTCCGGTAGGAATAGGTGACAATAGGCTCCGCGTAGGCTTCCACCTCGGCGGAGAGCTGCCTCTGGAGGGAATCCCTCAGTTTCCAGTTGCGGGACAGTTCCACATCCATCTTCTGGGTAACGGCGTCATAGAAGTCCCAGTGCAGACGTTTGGCCGATGCCTCCTTCCTGATCTTTTCCAGGGCGGCGGTCATCTTCAATGGTTTGTCTTCCTTCCGGGCGTCATAATAAGCCTTCCAGAGAGAGCTCAGGACGTGCCCTTGCTCGTCCGGTTTACTGGTACTGTCTATCCTCATATACGCTTTAGATGTGATGAAAGCCGCGCAGAGCAACGCTGCAGCGACGGCAGGGATTAGGATATGCGTTTTCATAACTCGGTTTATATTCAAAAACCTTGCAAAGATTTCAGGATCTGCACAGCTTCACTCACAAGATAGGTGCTTCCTCCTATGAAAATGAGCGGGAAGGCCGGCCTTGCGGAATCCTGTTTCCTGGAAGTCTGCTTGGCAAGGGTTATCGCCATAGACAGGGCCTGACGCACGGTCGGGGCCTCGTAGATACGGTTCACCGGGCGGCCTTCTTCAGAACAGAATGCTTTGTAGCGGGATGTAAGTTCCGACTCAGGCAGGGCACGGTGGATCTCAGGATTGGTGAATATGTAGGTCGCATCCATTGGCATCAACGGCATTATTCCATCCAGGTCCTTGTCCGCCATCACGGCGTAAACGATTATGAGTGAGGAGCATTCTCCCTGCTCGCGCATCTTCTGGAGCTGGGAGAAGTTTTCTTTCAGGGCCGCTGGATTATGGCCGATGTCGGCTATGATGAAAGGATGGAGGGAAAGCCTCTCCCAGCGGCCGTGGAAGCCCATCATCGATGTCGTACGGGATATCGCCGTCTCGACTGAGCCGGCATCTGAGAGCCCTCCGTAGAAAGGAATATCCTTCAGGATGTCCAGTGCCGCGAGCACAGTACGGAGGTTCTTCTTCTGATAATCCCCGCGCAGGTCCATCTTCTTCAGGAGAGCCTCGCTGCGGTACCACAGAGAAGGCGTCACGTCTTCGGCGAAGGTCAGCGCGCTCCCCGTCTCCGCCGCCCTGCGCTCGAACACAGGCCTGGTATCAGGCAGGTACTCACCCACCAGGGCAGGGACTCCGTCCTTGAATATCCCCGCTTTCTCGAAGGCTATGGCTTCGAGTGTGCCGCCGAGTATCGAACAATGGTCCAGGGCTATGTTCGTGACCACGGAAAGGTCCGGTATGATGACATTCGTGCTGTCCAGGCGGCCTCCAAGACCCGTTTCGATCACGGCCACGTCCACATCCATATCCTCGAACCACTTGAATGCCATACCTGTCGTAATCTCGAAGAACGACAGGTCCAGTCTCTCCATCTCCGCTTCGTGCCGGCACAGGAAATCCCAGACATACCGTTCGGACACCAGTTCGCTTCCGATGCGCATCCTCTCGCGGAAATCCACGATGTGCGGAGAAGTATAAAGTCCGACCTTCAATCCACTGGAAACCAGGGCCGCGGAAAGCATATTCGCCACCGATCCCTTCCCGTTGGTTCCGGCGACGTGGATGGTACGGTATTTCAGATGAGGGTTCCCGAGGTAGGAGCAGAAATTCTCTATATGCTCCATTCCCGGCTTATATGCCTCACCGAAAGGGACTTTCTGTACCGAAGGGAAACGCTTGAACAACGCCTCTATCTTTTCCTGATAATCCTTTTTAGAATAGCTTTCCATTTCCAGCAGTCAATCTATTTGAACTGAATTCAAAAATACTTAATTTTACAGACATATTCGATAAGGAATGAAAGAAAAAACCTCACCATTGAACTCGACGTACATCATCGACGGAGTCCCAAGGCAATTCACCCCTGCCCAGATTCTGGACGAGTGCCTTGGTCAGGGCATAGCGCCCAAGGCCGCCGGAGAGGAAACGTTCGAGCCGATAGTCGATGAGAGCAAGGACCCGTCCCCGTCCGCCAACGAATTCCACGTCCGGGCGATCCAGAGCTACCTTTCGAAGGTATCTTCCCTGGTGGGGACTCCGAGGAACTGTCCTATCGCCTTCCCGGAACCGTTCACTAAGGGAAAGATAGCGAAGGCGCTTCTGGACACCCTCTGGATGAAAGGCCATTTCCGTCTCAGCGATCTCGCCCTCATAGCCCGGTGGCGCTGGAACGGCAAGCCTCTGGGGAATATGGCGGCATTCTACTCTTCAGTGGAGGCTGCGGCAGACTATATCGATGAGCTTGGGATTTCACTCAATTCATATTCATTCAACGAAAGTGAGAAGTTCTGTCAGGCTGCCTTCAAGGTCGCAGCTTCGGACAGGATAGCCGAGGAGGATCCGGAAATGGATCCCGACGAGGAGTTCGACCTCCCGGGAAACGCTCCTTTCGGAAGCGATCACCCGGTGCTCGGACGCAGGAGGGCCGTCCCGGACAAGATAGTACCCGATCCGGAGAGCTGGATCATCTACGTACCTTTCGACAGCTGCGAATTCAGGCTGGGCAATTCACTGCTGTGCGACACCCTGGGACAGAACGGCGACACGTTCCCTGAGCTGGGCGATGCCGACTACTTCATCGACTGCTTCGAAGTCCTCAGGGAATTCGTGGAAGACCACGTCGTGATCTCGGCCGTCACGGTGGCCGACGGTGGCCTCCTGCCGGCCCTGAAATCGATGTGCCTCGAGGATGTCGGAGCCTCGCTGGACGTGAGCGGGATAATGAGTGCATACGGGGAAGACAACAGCATCAGGGTGCTGTTCTCGGAGATTCCTGGGGCCCTGATACAGATAAAGGACATTGACTACGATTATGTAGATGCGGAGTTCCTGCTCCAGGACATCGCATACTATCCGGTGGGACATCCTGTCCCCGGGACCGGCAAGGTCAAGGTCAAGACCGGCAGGGGCAACGGGATATCGGAGATACTCCAGTCCCTGCTGAACAGCCAGACTTCCGAAGGAGAAGATTGACAAATATTATATATGGCAAGATACGCTAAGACTAAGACCGTCGAGAAGAGCAAGACCGGCAGGAAACCGAAGATCTTCGTGCTCGACACCAACATCATCCTCCACGACTACAAGGCCATCCGGAAGTTCAAGGACAACGACATCGTGATTCCGGTGGTGGTGATAGAGGAACTGGACAAGTTCAAGAAAGGAAACGACCAGCTTGCATTCAACGCAAGGGGCTTCATGCGGGACATCGACCGGATTACCGAAGGCCGGACTTTCGGCAAGGAAGGTGTCCAGATAGGCAAGGGGCTCGGAAACATCAAGATCGAACCCAACCATCCTTTCCCGAAGGATATGGAAGGTATGTTCTACGATGACATTCCGGACCACCGGATCCTGGCCACAGCCATCTGGGTGCGGGACAACAATCCGGACCGTTTCGTCGCTCTCGTAACCAAGGACATCAACCTGAGGATGAAATCCAAGGCCGCCGGGATGGAGGTCCAGGATTATCTCACCGACCGGGTCGAGGAAGAGAAGATCGAGAACTCGAACAAGGAAGTCCAGTACCTGGACGGAATCTCCCTGGAGGCTATCCAGGACCTTGCATACGGCCCTGAGAACAAGGTTCCGTGGGAAGCTGTCTCCGTCAAGGAGCCTCGCCCCAACCAATTGTACAAGATAAAGAACGGGGAGGATACCATTTGCGCCAGATACGATGCTGACGAAGGGAATATATTGCTGGTCAAGAACAAATCCGCGTACGGGATCCGCCCGAGGAACCACGAACAGAGATTCGCCCTGGACGCCTGCCTCAATCCTAAGATCCAGCTCGTCTCGATGACGGGTGGAGCGGGAACCGGAAAGACCCTGATCGCCCTTGCTTCCGCCCTGGAACAGGCAAGGGATTACGATCAGATAATCCTGACGCGTCCGACCATCGTCCTGGGCAACCAGGAGATAGGATTCCTCCCGGGGGACCAGAGGAGCAAGATGAGTCCTTTCATCCAGCCTTTGATGGACAACCTGAATGTTATCCGCGGACAGTTCAAGACCGGCAGCAAGGAGGCATTGAAGATCGATGCCATGCTGAAGGAGGAAAAGCTGCTGATCTCCCCTCTGGCATATATAAGGGGGCGCAGTCTCGGCCGCGTGTTCTTCATATGCGACGAGGCTCAGAATCTCACTCCCAACGAAATCAAGACCATAATCACCCGTGCCGGTGACGGCACCAAGATGGTGTTCACAGGAGATATATTCCAGATCGACCAGCCTTATCTGGACCAGTGGTCCAACGGCCTGACCCACCTGAACGAGAAGATGGAGGGCCAGAAGCTGTTCGAACACATCTTCCTTAAAGTGGGAGAAAGGAGCAAACTCTCGGACATCGCATCCAAGCTCTTGTAGGGTTACGCGGTTGTGAACTTGATTCTTTTTGCGTAACTTTGCAAGTTCCTAACTAGGAAAGACTATTAATCAATTTATCATAAATATGTTCGACAAAAAGAAAAGGGTCTATCGCTTCGGTGGCAAAACCGCCGAGGGCGATGGAAAGATGAGGGAACTCCTTGGAGGAAAAGGAGCTAACCTGGCCGAGATGAGCAAGCTCGGTATGCCGGTTCCGGCTGGATTCACCATCACTACCGAATGCTGCGCTGAGTATTATGCCCTCGGCGGTGGATATTCCGATGATCTCAAGAAGGAGGTCGCGGAAGCGATGAAGGCTACCGAAACCATAATGGGCAAGAAATTCGGAGACCCTTCAGATCCGCTCCTGGTCAGCTGCCGCTCCGGTGCTAGAAGTTCGATGCCTGGTATGATGGACACCATCCTGAACATCGGACTCTGCTCCGCTACCATTCCCGGAATGATCCAGAAGACCGGCAATCCTAGGTTCGTTTATGATGCTTACAGGCGCCTCATAATGATGTATTCCGACGTCGTCATGGAAAAGGCCGAAGGCATCGAGCCCGAGGACGGCCAGGGTATCCGCCAGCAGCTTGACAGGATGATGATGGACCTTAAGGACCGCCAGGGCTACAAGTCCGACACCGATATTACCGCCGACGAGCTCAAGGACCTCTGCGAGCAGTTCAAGGTCAAGGTAAAGGAAGTCCTCGGAGTCGAGTTCCCCGACACCGCCAAGGACCAGCTCTGGGGCTCCATCGGTGGCGTCTTCAAGTCTTGGAACGGCAAGAGAGCCATCGCCTACCGCCGTATCGAGCGCATCCCCGACGACTGGGGCACCGCAGTGAACGTCCAGTCCATGGTGTTCGGAAACATGGGCGACAACT
Source organism: Bacteroidales bacterium (assembly GCA_017958985.1). Lineage (GTDB taxonomy): Bacteria > Bacteroidota > Bacteroidia > Bacteroidales > UBA932 > Cryptobacteroides. The sequence goes on along the minus strand of JAGDBQ010000132.1, from coordinate 443 downwards.
CCGCTACCGGCGTCGCCTTCTCCCGCAACCCTGCCACCGGTGACAACAAGTTCTACGGCGAGTGGCTCATCAATGCCCAGGGCGAGGACGTCGTTGCCGGCATCCGCACCCCCAACCCTCTGAACGAGGCCACCAAGAACGACCACAACCGCAACCTCAAGTCCCTCGAGACCGCCATGCCGGAGGTTTACAAGGAGCTCGACGAGATCCGTCTCAAGCTCGAGAACCACTTCCACGACATGCAGGACATCGAGTTCACCATCCAGGAAGGCAAGCTCTGGATGCTGCAGTGCCGTATCGGCAAGCGCACCGGCCTGGCCGCCCTTCAGATGGCCATGGATATGCTCGGCGAAGGCATGATCGACGAGAAGACCGCCGTCCTGCGCGTGGCTCCCGCCCATCTCGACGAGATCCTTCACCCTATCCTCAACCCCGCTGCCGAG
>JAGDBQ010000017.1 GCA_017958985.1 Bacteroidales bacterium | reverse complement strand
CTCGAGTTTCGGAGCTCCTCTCCACCCGATCCCCCAGACATCGCCTATCGGGGTCAGGGAGAGTGCCTTCTCCATCTTCCCGGGAGTATCGATCATACAGACCCCGTGGTATCCCTTGTATTTCTTGGCGAAATGGTTTGCCACCTTCCCCAGCGTCTTTGTCTCAGCCAGACCGATGCTGACCGGGATCCCAGTCCAGCGGCGGATCTTGACTATCAGCCCTGAGCAGATGGTTACCAGTTCCCCGGGGTCGATCCCGTCCATATTCATAAAGGCCTCGTCGATCGAATATACTTCCAGCTTCGGTGCCACTTCGGCAAGCAGGGACATCACCCTGGCGGACAGGTCGCCGTACAGGGTGTAGTTGGAAGACCTCACCTCCAGCTTGCCCGCGTCCACGAGATGCTTGACCTTGAAATACGGAGTGCCCATAGGTATCCCCAGTGCCTTGCTTTCATTGCTCCGGGCAACGACGCAGCCGTCGTTGTTCGAAAGCACGACGACCGGACGGCCTTCCAGGGACGGCTGGAAAGCACGCTCGCAAGAAACGAAGAAATTATTGCAATCGACTAGCGCGTACACACTTTCTTGATGACGTAAGTCACTACTCCCCAGACAGTGAAGTCATTGGACTCGGTCACTTCGATGGGTTGATACTTGGCATTCGCCGGGAGCAACCACATATTCCTGTGGGGCAGAATGTCGTAGGACATTCCAGGCCTGGCGGACTTGCGGCCACGCGGACCGGCATCGGAAGGAGCCGAGAAGCTGATTATCTTCAGCGCGAATTCCCCGTCGATGAAACATACGGCCATATCCCCGTCGCGTGGTTCCAGGGACTTGTCCACGACGAGCACGTCTCCTTCGGAAACATCTGCATCGACCATCGAGTCACCTACGACCCGCACGAAGAAAGTGGCCGCCGGGTGGCGGACAAGTTCCTTGTTGAGGTCTATGAAGGAGTTCATATAATCCTGCGCCGGAGACGGGAAGCCAGCGTGGACACCCTCTTCGGCCATCGGAGCCAGGGACCCGGTCTGCGGTTCGGTATTCCGTTCTTCTTCCATCATCCTGAAACTTACTGAAGAGCCGGGATTATGTGTTTCCAGGCCAGATTGAGGGCATCAGTCGCCTGCCCTGTGGCGCCACCGTTGAACATCTCGATGATGGCGTACAGGTCGGAAAGCGTAACGTTGGCGAAATCGACGGAGGTGGCGCTCGTTAAGGCGATCACAGCCTTCTTGCCCGGCAGGACTATTATGTACTGTCCGAACAGTCCCATGCATTCGAACATACTGCCGTCGCTCCTGGTCCAGATCTGGTAGCCATAGCCGGTGGTCCCGTAATCCTTGCTGGGATGTGATGCGTGGGCTATCTTGTCCGAGGTAGCCGCCTTGACATAATCGGCAGGGACAAGTGTCGCATCGCCCCATCTCCCACCATAGTAGAGCATCCTGCCGAAGTTGACCATCTCCCCGGTGGTAAGATGGAGTCCCCAGCCGCCTGCGCTCATGCTTCCGGCCTTGTCCCAGGAAGGAGTGATTCCCAGAGGCTTGAACAGTCTGCCGTCAAGGTAGTCGTAAATATCTTCTCCGGTCTTCTTCCGGATGATTTCCGCAAGTATGCACGACCCGAAGGAATCATAGCAGAACCTGGTGCCGGGAGCCGCATCGAACGGATATCCGAAGAACAGCTCAAGCACATCGGTGTCGATATCGGTGAACATCGCCGAGACGTTGAAACTGTCGGCTGTGAGATACTTCCTGATGTTCAGGGCCAGGGTGATCTTGTATTTCTGGGCATATTCGGTCGAAGAATCCTTCTTGTGGCCGCTCGCCATCATAAGGAGATCTTCCACGGTCAAGGCGGCAAGATTGGCGGACTGCTCGTCCGTCATAGCCTTCCCGTTGTATTTCATTGACTTGCGGGCAGCCTCCACCTCGTCCGGAAAGATATCCTCCACCTTGTCGGTCAGCTTCAGCCTGCCTTCTCCGACCGCGATTCCGACAGCCATCGAAGTGAATGACTTGGTTACCGACCATACGTGGTGACGGGTATCCGAAGAGGTTCCGTTAAGCCAGGCTCCGGAAGGAAGATAGCCTTCCTGCCAGACTTCGATTCCGGTGAGTTTGGGTGCCGCACTGGCCGCTTCAGAGGCCATGGCCTCGACTGCCGACTTGAGTTTGGGGTTCTCAGCCTTGGCTTCGGGGCCGCCGCCAGGGCCTTCCCAAGGGTTGACTATAGGATCATCCTTCCCGCATCCGGCAAGGAGGATGGCTACAGAGGCCAGGAAGGCCAGAACTATCCTGTTGACTTTCATAATCGATTCATTCTTCCGTTACAACCGAAGCGGCAACAGCACAATTGATGCCATCGATCGCAGATGATACGATTCCTCCCGAATATCCGGCGCCTTCACCGCAAGGAAGCAGGCCGGGGAAAGAATCAGCCTCATATGTACGGGGATTGCGCGGAACCCTTACCGGCGAAGATGTCCTTGATTCGACTCCCACAAGCAGGGCATCGTTGGTGAAATAGCCCCTGATGGAATGACGGTTCACTTCCGGGAATACTTTCTTCAGCCTCTCGGAGATGAACGGCGGAAGAAGCCGGTGCAAGGGAGCGCTGACAACCCCAGGCTTGTAGGAAGTCTCCGGGAGGTCCTCGGAGACCACTCCGTTGCAGAAGTCTATCATCCTCTGGGCCGGAGCGGCCATAGGGTGAGAAGCACGGGTGTGGGCATATTCCCACATACAGCGTTCGACTGCTTTCTGGTATGAAAGACCCTTCAGAGGGCCGTCTGCCTCATATTCTTCAGGAATATCCTCAGGATTTATCTGGACCACTACGCCGGCGTTGGCGAACTTCCCGCTCCTGGCAGAGTTCGACATCCCGTTCATCACGATGGTCTCCGCCTCCGTTGCCGAAGGTACCAGGACTCCGCCGGGACACATACAGAAGGAGAATACTCCCCTGTCGTCGATCTGCTCGGTAAATGAATACTCAGCGGCCGGCATCCCGGGTTCCCACTGTCCGTGGTAACGGGCTTCGTTGATCAGGGCCTGGGTGTGTTCTACCCTGACACCCATCGCAAAGCCCTTCGGTTCCAGCTGGCAGTCGCACTCCTGGAGCATCCTGTAGACATCGCTTGCCGAATGGCCTGCGGCGAGGATGACCTTCCTTGCAGAATATTTCTTCGTGGAAGGCTTCCCGGCCTTGGTCGGAGCAGCGGAATCGAGAGCCTTTACCTCTATCTCTCCGTCCGCCTTGCGCCTCAGGCCTGTCACCCTGGTCTCGAAATGGTATTCCCCGCCCTTGGAGACGATGCATTCCCGGATATTGGCGACTATCACCGGAAGGCGGTCCGTGCCAATGTGAGGATGGGCGTCGACCAGGATCTGGGGATTCGCTCCGAAGTTGACGAGCTGGTAGAGGACTTCGCGGATATCTCCCCTCTTGGACGACCTGGTGAAGAGTTTGCCGTCGGAGAACGCTCCTGCACCACCCTCTCCGTAACAGTAGTTGGAATCAGGGTCGAGAACTCCCTCGCGGGACAGCCTGGCCATATCGAACTTCCTGTCGTGTACGTTCTTGCCACGTTCCAGGATTATGGGTTTCTTCCCCAGGGTCAGCAGCTTGAGGGCCGCGAACAAACCCGCTGGACCGGCTCCTACTATGATCACAGGTTCCGCTTCCGAGACATCCTTGTATTCGGGGACCTCATACGGCACATACGATTCGAAGCGGTGGTCGTAGGCTTCGATCTTGTACCTGTAGATGACGTCGTTGCGGGCATCTATCGAGCGGCGGGCGATCACGCAGGTCGCAGTTGCCTTCGGGAAGGTCGGCTGATATGACTTGGTCGGGTCTATCACGTTTATCACCGCGTTCCCGCGGAGGTTCATAGCCTTTGCGGCTACGATGCGTACGTCGTCCGGCCTGAGGTCACGGCCGACCCTGCCGGTCATCTCGAATTCTATCATATCCTTATATTGTTTATATTCAATTATTTCCGCTAATAGTCAGCTATCCTTGAGACAGGAGCCACGTCGAGTGGGGTACGTTCTCCCGCAAGGTAGCGGAACCAGCCTGCCACCGCTATCATGGCGGCGTTGTCGGTGGTGAACTTGAATTCCGGGAGGAAAGTGTTCCAGCCACGCTTCCTGCCTTCGGCCTCCACCCGGCTCCTGAGTCCGCTGTTGGCCGACACTCCCCCGCCTATCGTGATGTCCTTTATACCGGTGATCCTGGCAGCTTTGACCAGCTTGCTCATCAGGATGTCTATCAAAGTCTTCTGGAAACTGGCACAAATGTCTTCCTTGTTCTTCTCCAGGAAATCGGGATCCTTCGCCATCTCATCCCTGACGAAATACAGCAAGGAGGTCTTCACCCCGGAGAAACTGTAATCCAGCCCCGGGATCTGCGGTTTGGCGAATACGAACCTGTCAGGATCGCCTTCCTTTGCGAGGCGGTCTATGACCGGCCCTCCCGGATAGCCCAGGCCCATCATCTTCGAGCACTTGTCGAAGGCCTCGCCCACGGCGTCATCTATCGTCTGGCCGAGTATTTCGAAATCGAGGGGGCCGTTTACCTTGACGATCTGGGAGTTGCCTCCCGAGACCAGCAGGCAGAGATAAGGGAAAGAAGGCTGGCGGTTCTCCTTGCCTTCCTGCTTGACGAATCCCGCGAGGATATGCCCTTGAAGGTGGTTCACCATTATGACCGGTATATCCAGGGCTATGCCCAGGGCCTTCGCGAAGGACGTACCCACGAGGAGGGAACCCAGCAGGCCTGGTCCGCGGGTGAAAGCTATCGCCGTAAGGTCCGAAGCCTTGATCCCAGCCTTGTCAAGGGCTTGGCTGACTACGGGTACTATGTTCTTTTCGTGAGCCCTGGAAGCCAGTTCCGGCACGACTCCTCCGAAATCCTTATGTACTTGCTGGCTGGCAATGACATTTGAGAGCAGGTAACCGTCCCTGATTACGGCAGCAGAAGTGTCGTCGCAACTAGATTCGATTCCCAGGATGTAATCCGCCATTATATTCAAAGACATTGATTGATTTGCAAAGATAATCAATTAAATTGGTATATTTGTGGATTGTGAAAAAGGCATTAAGGATATTCTGGATAGTGATCGTGGTCATAGCCCTGCTGCTGTTGGCCTGCTGGCTGCTGCTCCAGACTCCGAAGGTGCAGACATATGCCGCCAAGAAAGCCGTAGCCGCCCTCGAAGAGAAGATAGACGGCAGGATAGAGTTCTCCAAAGTCCATTTCAAGCCATTCAATGCTCTTGTACTCAAGGATGTAACCTTGCTGGACAAGGATCCTGTCACACTCCCGGGAGGTGAAAGGCTGGATACGATCGCAAAGGCTAAATCCATCTCCGCCACCTTCTCGCTGAAGGGTATTTTCAAGAAAGAAGGAATACATATCAAGAGGGTAAGCGTCAGCGACGGATCGTTCACGCTGGTGAACGAAGAGCGCGGGACGAACATCGGCAGATTCCTCCGCAGCGACAAGGACAAGGAAGGGAGCGGGAAGGAAATGGGCAACGTTTTCGATGCCAGGAAGGTCGAGGTCGACAACTTCCGGTTCAGGATGGTCAACCTCAAGAACGAGAAGCCTTCCGCCGGATACGGGATAGACTGGAATGACCTTGACCTTACCGTGGACAAACTGAATGCCAGCGGAGTAAGCCTATCGAACGGATATGTGAAGGGCTCGGTGGAGAAGCTCTCCGCGAGCGAGAAGAGCGGCTACCGGATCTCGAACCTGAGCGGCAAGACGAGGGTCGGAGGAGGAAGGGTCACCGTACAGGACCTGCACCTCAACGACGGAATGTCCAGGATACATATGCCCGAATACAGTATGTCCTTCGACGATGCCAGCTCTTTCTCACATTTCACCGAAGATGTCAGGCTGACCGGCAACATCAAGAACAGCAAGCTCGATTCCAGGAGCCTCGCCTATTTCGTGCCGGCATTGAAGGACAAGAACGTCGTCCTGAATATTCCGAAGGCCGACATAGACGGCACCGTAAGCGACCTCACAGTCAACCGGCTGGATTTCGAAGAAGCCTCGAGCGGGGTGAAGGGTTCCGTGGAAGGCAGGCTGACCGGACTGCCGAAGGTGGACGAGCTGGATATGGACGTGGACCTGGAAGGTTTCAGCTTCACATCCGAGGGACTCGACAAGCTCGTACGTAACGTCGCTCCTGGAGCCAAAGCCGGAATCGGCCGGTTCGCCAAGGGTGAAAGGATATCGTTCGACGGCAAGTGCAAGGGCAGGATCGACAATCTCGATGTCAACGGAAAGGTCAGTACACCGTCGATGGGTACTGCTGAAACCAACCTGAAGGTCAAGGATATTACCGACAAGTCCCGTCCGATGAACGTCAAGGGCGACATAGTCACGAAGAAGCTGGACATCGGGAAGATAGCCGGGATCAAGCAGGTCGGAGAAGTGACGATGCGGGGTGCGGTGGACGCTACCCTGGGCGGAGGCAGGACGGATGTCCGTATCGACACCCTCGTCATAGACAAGCTCAACGCACTCGGCTACGACTATTCCAACATCCGTGCTGCCGGAACATATTCAGGCGACACGTTCGACGGAAGGATAGTCTGCAGCGACCCGAACCTGAATTTCCTGTTCCAGGGGAAAGCCTCCCTGCCGGGGAAGGACAAGGAAGAAAGATACAAGTTCTACGCAAACGTAGGATATGCCGACCTGGAAGCTCTCAAGATCGACAAGAGGGGCGGTACTTCGAAAGTGTCGGGCGAGATCAACGCCGACTACGTGAAATCCAGCGATGGCGAATCTGTCGGGAACTTCGACATCAGCGGACTGAACCTCGAAAACGACAAGGGATCCTACGACATCGGGAACGTGTCGGTCAAGTCCCACGACAGTGCAGGGCGGCACAGCATAGTCCTGGATTCCGATTTCGCCGACGGTACGTTCTCGGGCAGCAAACCTGTTGCAGACCTGGTCTCCGACCTCAAGGAACTCGCCCTGAGGGAGTCCCTGCCAGTCCTGCTGGACAAGAAGGATGGGAAGTGGGACGGAGGTGAATACACAGTGGACCTGGACATCCACGACTCAAAGGACGTGCTTGCATATGTGATGCCCGGCCTGTATATAGCTGACAGCACGAAGGTACGGCTGGACGTGAATGACGACGGGCTCCTGAACGCTACCGTGAAGTCCCCGAGGGTCGCGATGGGCAAGAACTACCTCAAGGGTCTGGACCTTAAGCTGGACAACAGGAACGGAAGCCTGAACGGTACGGCCAAGGGATCGGAGTTCTCCGCCGCCGGGGTGGTCCTGAAGAACGACAACATATCCATCCACGCCAAGGACAACAAGATAGGCTTGGGCTGCACGTACGACAACCAGACTGAAGCAGGAGACAAGGGAGAGATATTCCTGTCCGGAGAACTCGGCAGGACGGCATCAGGAGAGCTTACGCTGCACGGAAAGACACTTCCTTCGAACATCTGCTACAACGGGGACAACTGGAAGATTTCCCAGTCTTCGATCGATCTCGTGGGTAAAGACATCAGCGTGGACAACCTGGTTGCTTCCTGCGGGGAGCAGTCGATAAAGGTGGGTGGAGGTTATTCCACATCCAGGAGCGACACCTTGTCCGTGGACCTGAACAGATTCGACCTGGGCATAGCCAACCAGTTCCTGGGAGAGGAATTCGGGATCAGCGGCAGGGCCTCCGGCAGGGCCACGGTCATATCTCCTTGGAACGGCAATTCTGGTCTGCTGATGAACCTCAGGTGCGATTCCACCAGGATCGCCGGGCTGGATGCGGGTACCATCAGGCTCGCCAGCAACCTGGACGATTCCGGAGAGATGCACATCGTCGCGAACAATGACATCGGAGGGGCTAAGACTCTGGACTTGCTCGGCGACTACAATACCAAGGACGGCAGCCTCGACCTGACCTGCAACCTGGACGGTTTCGACGCAGGTTACGTTGCACCGGTCCTGAACTCCGTTTTCAGCGAAGTTTCCGGAGACATAAACGGAAAGGTGAGGATATACGGCAGGAAGGACGACCTGCATCTGGCCAGCGAGGGCACGAGGTTCGACGACCTTATGCTGAAGGTCGACTACACCAACGTGCCATATTACCTCAACGGACCTTTCCACCTTGCTGACGACGGGCTGCACTTCGACAACATAGCCATAAAGGACCGCTACGATGGAACCGGCACCGTCAGCGGAGGAATCAAGTTCGACAAGCTCAAGGACTTCAATCTCGACACCCGGATCAGGGTGAACAAGATAGAAGCCATAGACATGAAGGCAGACTCGGGCGAGAGTTTCTACGGCAATCTGTTCGCCTCCGGCCTCGTCAGGATAAAGGGACCGTTCAATGCGGTACAGCTCGACGTGGACGCCAGGACGGAAAAGAACGGAAGCCTGCATATTCCTATAGACAACGCATCCAACGCCGGCAAGTACGACCTTCTCACCTTCAAGGAGGAGAAGAAGGAGGTTTACGTCGATCCATACGACGTGATGATGAACAGGATAGTTACGGAGAACAAGAAGAAGAGCGACTTCGGCCTGAAACTCAGGGTCAACTGCACACCAGGCACCGAAGCATACCTCGAAATCGACCGCAGCGCCGGCAATGTCCTCAACGGACACGGACAGGGCAACCTGGACATCGAGGTACGCCCTGGAAGCAACCTGTTCACCATCAACGGCGACTACACTCTCGATTCAGGAAACTTCCATTTCAACGCGATGGACATCGCCAAACGGGATTTCTCGATATCGGAAGGCAGTTCGATAAGGTTCAACGGGGATGTCATGGACAGCGACCTGAACATCGAAGGGACATATACCACCAAGGCATCCGTGGCCACGTTGATCGCCGACACCTCGGCTATAGCAGCCAGAAGGACGGTCAACTGCGGGATAGGCATAAGCGGCAAGATAAGGGAGCCGCAGCTGACCTTCTCGATAGATGTCCCGGACCTCGACCCTACCATCAAATCGAAAGTCGAGAGTGCCCTGAATACGGAGGACAAGGTGCAGAAACAGTTCCTGTCCCTGCTGATCTCCGGAGGCTTCATCCCGGACGAACAGTCAGGAGTCGTGAACAACACCAACACCCTTTATTCGAACGTGGCTGAAATAATGGCGGGACAGCTGAACAGCATCCTGCAGAAACTCGACATACCTCTGGACCTCGGGTTGAACTACCAATCCAGCGAGAGCGGCACGAACATATTCGATGTGGCTGTGTCCACGCAGCTCTTCAACAACAGGGTCGTGGTGAACGGCAACGTAGGCAACAGGGAATACGGCAACTCGGCCGAAGGGGACGTAGTCGGTGATATCGACATCGAAATAAAGCTGGACAAGCCGGGACAGCTGCGTCTCAACCTCTTCTCCCATTCAGCCGACGACTATACCAATTACCTGGACAACACCCAGCGGAGCGGTGTCGGTATCGCTTACCAGAAGGAATTCGACACACTCACCGAATTCTTCAGGGACCTGTTCACCAGCCGCGAGCAGAAAGAGCGCCGGATGGCAGAAGCGGAAGCGCTCGCACGTGAAAGACGGGACAGCCTGAGACAGGCACGCCGTGATTCGACTATGCTTCCGAGGATGCCAAGACCTGACAGCTCCGGATTCAACCTGCCTGTCGTACGTTCTGGAGAAAGGCTTATGGGTATGCCTCCGTCCTGGGAGAGGGAAAAGAACAGGATAGTCATCACGAAGGACGACCTTGCCCGTTGACCTAGTTCCGGATATCAGCGGGCGGCCTTGATGAATGCCTTGAACAGTGCCAGCCACCTGTCATCCGCCCTGACCAGGAGTTCAGGATGGAATTGGACTGCCAGCAGCCACTGCTTCTTCGAAACTATCTCGAATGCCTCCACTACCCCGTCGTCGCAGCGGGCGGAAACCGTGACCTTGTCCGATGGGACACTCACTGCCTGATGGTGGAATGAATTGACTTGCAAGGTATCTTTCTCCATTATCCGATGAAGGAGAGTATTCCTGTAGACTATGCATAGATGGGTCGGGGTCTCCCCCGGTTTGCTCTGGCGGTGAGCCACATTGCCGGGCTTCTCCGTCGGCAGGTCCTGGAACAGGGAACCCCCGAGGGCAACGTTCATCAGCTGTGCTCCCCTGCATATCGCAAGTATCGGAATACCCTTGCGGATCGCCGCCTCCGCATACAGGAAATCCAGCGTATCCCTATGATGGTTGATATCTACGGTCTCGTTCAGGACGGTCTGTCCGTACCTGGCGGGGTCCACGTCTTCACCACCTGTGAAGAGTATCCCGTCAAGGCGGGAAACGACTTCCAGAGCTTCCTCGATGCCATTTACCTGCGGCAGCAGGAGCGGTATCCCTCCAGAGCGTATGACAGCATCGCCGTACGTTCTCCGTACCTTGGAGTACTCTGCGGGAGAACACCCCGTAGTGATTCCGATGAGGGGCTTCCTGCGAGCCTCGGTTACGTACGCCGCCGAGAGCAGGATGACAATGGTGAGCAGTATTCTTCTTCCCATATCGATCTGTTTATTCCATAACCAGGCAAGGATCCATTACCGCATCTATCGCTGCAGGGTCGAGATCCTGTCCTATGAAAACTATCTTGACCATCCTGTCCCCGTATTCCGGATCCCAGTCCCGGCGCAGGTTCTTGTCGCGACGCATCATTTCCTGAAGCTGCTCCTCCGGCATCGTGGCGAACCACATCCCGGCATCCTTGATGGATTTCTGCACTCCGGACTGCTCGAACAGGTAACATTTGCCCGGCTCGTCCGCGAAATAGCATATTCCCTTGGCCCTGATGATGTTCTTCGGCCATTTCTTCGACACGGCCCAGTCGAACTTGTTGATGTCGAGGGCGGGGCGGCGGTAATACACATAGGTTCCGATGTTGTATTCCAGGGCTTCGCCGGATTCTTCATTGTGCAGTTCTTCCTCTTCACCTTCGATGGCGGCTATCCAGGCGGCCGAAGTAGCGACCTTGTCGAAATCGAACATCCCGGTGTTGAGGATCTTGTCCAAGTCTATTTCCCCGTAGTCGCACTCGAATACGACAGCTTTCGGATTGAGGGCCTTAACTATGGACCTGACCCTCCCGAGTTCTTCCGGAGTCACTTCCGAGGCCTTGTTCAAAAGAACTATATTACAGAACTCAATCTGCTGTATTACAAGTGTTTCCAGATCATCTTCCTCGAGATCCGGACGTTTGAGAGCATCTCCGCATTCGAATTCGCTCTGCATACGGAGGGCATCGACCACGGTCACGATCGCATCCAGTTTCGGAGTATTGGTCCCTGCATTCAGAGGCATAAGCTGAGGGGCTGAACAGATTGTCTGGGCGATCGGGGCAGGCTCGCAGATGCCGCTGGCTTCAATCACTATGTAGTCGAAGCGGTTGGTCCTGCACAGCTCGTCGAGCTGATTGACCAGGTCCATCTTCAAGGTGCAGCAGATGCACCCGTTCTGGAGCGGGACCAGGCTGTCGTCGGTCTGGCCTACGACTCCGCCTTTCTGGATCAGGTCAGCATCTATGTTGATTTCTCCTATATCGTTGACAATCACAGCAAACTTGATCCCCTTCCTGTTTGTAAGGATCCTGTTGACCAAAGTAGTCTTGCCGCTTCCGAGGTATCCTGTCAGAAGGAGCACCGGTATTTCCCTGTTTTCTATCGTTATCGTCATGGCAAGCAAATATAACACTTTTCCAGAGTTCTTGTTCATTTGAAGTTCTTGTGCAAATAAAGAATAATTACTACATTTGCAATCAACAGGTAAAAACGGTCTTAAAAGAAATGCTTGAAGGTATTAAGAAAGATATCGAAAAGTTGATCGCACTCTACGAAGCGGAGAAAGCGGAGAGGATACGTCTCCAGTCCGAGCTTCTCAAGAGCAAGGCCGACAATGATACCTGCAGGAAACAGATTGAAGAGTTGGAGCAGCAAGTAAACAATCTGCAGCTTTCAGAAGCTTTCCGTGCTGGCGGAGATACTGCAGCTTCAAAGGAAAAGATAGACAAGCTTATCAGGGAGATAGACAAGTGCATTTCCCTGCTTGAGAATTAGGATGGGACAGAGCATCAAGATAAAGATAGCGGGCAACGAGTACCCTCTTGTGGCAGCCACACCCGAGATGGAGCAGCTTATGCGGCTCGCAGCTGAAGCGATCAACCAGAAACTGACCGCATACGATGCGAAGTTCCCGAACAAGTCCCTTTCCGACAAGTTGTCTTTCGTTGCCTTGAACGAGACAGTGACCCGGCTCACCTACCAGAAAAGGTTGGCCGATTCCGGTGAAGAAGCCCGCAAGCTTCAGGAAGATGTTGAGTCATACTTAAAGAATATTGAAAAAGAACGCCGTTAGTCCCACGTGCTCAAATCAACAAGTTCTTCGGAACCGAGTTTACTCAGGGCGGGGATGACAGGCCAAGGTTACCTAAGGGGATCGCACCTCGTGTGCGACGGTGGATTTCAGAACCGTACCGGATCTCAAATCTTGTCAAGACAGGTTTCTGACAAGCGACTAACGGCTTTTTTTTCATTTTGTTGCACGGCGGCCGATCAGTTTCCTGAGACTGACGGCCGTCTTTTTGCGTGCCGTGTAGCAAATGAGAATATTCAAACCAAAAACTAAAGTTACAAGTATATGATTGCATACCTCATAGGAGCGTTGATAGGAGCGGTTATAGGTATCGCTGCCTATGTGATAATCCAACGCATTGTCCTCAAGGGCCAGAAGAACGAGATAATAGCCAAGGCTGAGATCGAGGCGGAGGCCATCAAGAACGACAAGATCCACCAGGCCAAGGAGAAGTTCCTCCAGCTCAAAAGCGAGCACGAACAGTATATCAACGAGAAGAACAGCCAGCTGCGCGAGTCCGAAAGCCGGATCAAGCAGAGGGAGAACACTTTGAACCAGCAGAATTCCGAGCTCCAGAGAAAGCTTCGCGAGGCGGACAACACCAGGAACAGCCTCCAGAACCAGCAGGATGCCCTTGCCAAGAAGGCCGAAGAATACGACAAACTCAGCGCACAGGCCAACAAACAGCTCGAGACAATCGCAGGGATGAGTGCCCAGGAGGCGAAGAATGTCCTGATGGAGAATATGAAAGCCGAAGCCCGTTCAGAGGCTCAGGCATATATCAACGATACCATCGATGAAGCTCGCCTGAATGCTTCCAAGGAAGCCAAGAGAATAGTTATCAACACGATACAAAGGACCGCCACTGAAACCGCAATCGAGAACGCCGTCACTACTTTCCCGATCGAGAACGACGAGATCAAGGGACGCATCATCGGTCGTGAGGGCCGCAACATCAGGGCTCTCGAGGCGGCTACGGGAGTGGAGATAGTCGTGGACGATACCCCTGACGCCATCCTTCTTTCTGCATTCGATCCTGTACGCAGGGAGGTCGCAAGGCTCGCCCTGCACCAGCTCGTCGTGGACGGCAGGATCCATCCCGCACGTATCGAGGAGGTTGTAGCCAAGGTCAAGAAGCAGCTCGACGATGAAATCCTCGAAACGGGAAAGAGGACCTGCATCGACCTGGGCATACACGGCCTGAATATCGAACTGGTCAAGATGATAGGACGTATGAAGTACCGTTCTTCCTACGGCCAGAACTTGCTCCAGCACTCAAGGGAAGTCGCAAATATCTGTGCGATAATGGCTTCCGAGCTTGGTCTCAATCCTAAGCTGGCAAAGAGGGCAGGACTCCTGCACGATATCGGAAAGGTGTCCGAAGATGAGCCTGAGCTTCCTCACGCCCTGCTGGGAATGAAACTCGCCGAGCAGTACAAGGAGAAACCTGAGATCTGCAACGCGATCGGAGCCCACCACGAAGAGACTGAAATGACCTCGGTGATATCCCCTATCGTAATGATTGGAGACGCCATTTCCGGAGCACGTCCGGGAGCACGCCGGGAAGTCATCGAATCCTACATCAAGAGGCTCAAGGGAATGGAAGACCTTGCAGCTTCCTATCCTGGAGTGACCAAGAGCTACGCCATCCAGGCGGGCCGCGAACTCCGTGTGATCGTCGGTGCCGACGAGGTCAGCGACGACCAGGCAGCAAGACTGTCTGCAGACATCGCCCAGAAGATCCAGGAAGAAATGACATATCCAGGACAGGTCAAGATCACTGTCATCAGGGAAACCCGTTCTGTAGCCTACGCAAAATAAAGACCCCGGAATATGAGACACGCAGCCCGCATTATCCTGGCATCGGTCTGTGCCATCATCTGGTCCCTGGCGGCATTCGCCCAGGCACCGGAAGCGACGGCCAAGTGGACTGTGACCAACAAGAAAGTATCCGGCAACGTCTACGAACTCACCTTTGTCGGCAGGATCGCCGATGGGTGGCATCTCTATACGGTCGACCATAAGTACACTCCTGTCGCCGTAGAATACCCGCAGCAGGAAGGATTCCAGGCCGGGAAACTCGTCCAGGTTACGGAACCGGTGGATTTCGAAGGACAGAAGGTGTTTTTCGACCAGGTTACCCTGAAGCAGGAAATCACTGTCCAGGGCAATCCTTCCGAGATAAGGGGTGAAGTTTCCTGGAGCGGCTGCAACGATCAGTTCTGCGCGGCTCCGGAATATTGGGAATTCAGAGTCCCGCTGGAAAGCGTTTCGAGCAAGGAGACCCTGCCGGGCCCCTCGGAAGGCCGCGACGCGGCCAAAAAAAACAAAAGCCTGTGGGGGCTGATCATTGAAGCGATCCTCTGGGGATTCGCAATGCTTCTGACTCCTTGCGTATTCCCTATGGTCCCTATGACCATATCCTACTTCATGAAACAGTCGGACAATGTGGTGCAAGGGAGGTTCAAGGCCTTTATGTACGGCCTGTTCATCATACTGCTCTACACTGTTCCGATATGCCTGATCATCGGCATTACCTGGCTCGTAGGCGGCAACTCCATCACTGCGGACATATTCAACTGGCTCGCCACGCACTGGTTGCCCAACATCCTGTTCTTCGTGATATTCATGGTCTTCGCGGCGTCTTTCTTCGGGGCCTTCGAGATCGAGCTTCCTTCGAGTCTGGCCAACAAGAGCGACGCCAAGTCCTCCAACAAAGGCCTGAGCGGGATATTCTTTATGGCTCTGACCCTCGTCCTGGTATCTTTCTCCTGCACCGGACCGATCGTCGGAACCGTACTCATCAAGTCGACGGCAGGTGAATTCTGGACCCCGATGGTGACGATGCTTGCTTTCAGCGTCGCCTTCGCCCTGCCTTTCACGGTCCTGGCCCTCTTCCCTTCCCTGCTGAAGAAACTCAAGAGCGGTTCCTGGCTCAACAGCGTAAAGGTGGTCCTGGGATTCATAGAAGTAGCCCTCGGATTCAAGTTCCTGAGCGTAGCGGACCAGACCTATCACTGGGGGATACTGGACAGGGAGGTATATCTCGCAATCTGGATCGTGGTATTCAGTCTGCTCGGGTTGTACCTGCTGGGAAAGATACGCTTCAAGAACGATTCCCCCGTGGAGCATCTGTCCGTGACAAGGCTTGCCCTGGCGATCACGGTGTTCTCCTTCGTGGTGTATATGGTCCCCGGAATGTGGGGAGCTCCTCTCAAGGCTCTCTCCGGCTATCTGCCCCCAATAGAGACACAGGATTTCGTCGTTTGGAGCAGTTCCTCCGCTCCCGCCACTACCGCATCCAACAGCGT
>JAGDBQ010000131.1 GCA_017958985.1 Bacteroidales bacterium | reverse complement strand
GGCGTGGACGTGTTCAAGAATCCGAACGGCTTCAGCTGGACCTCTACTTTGAACTGGTCCAAGGATAAGAGCATGGTCGTGGAACTGGCCGACGGGCTTGATACATATACCCTTGGCTCGAGTTGGAGCTGTTACAACTATGCGATGGTAGGCGAGTCCTGGGGTACCCTCGTTGGTACAGGTTTCGTCTGTGATGATAAGGGCCAGGCGATCGTTGGCGAAGACGGTCTTCCTTTCTTCGAGTCCAACCTGAAGATCGGAGATGTCACTCCAAAATGGCTCGCAGGGTGGAACAACGAGTTCTCCTTCAAGAACTTATCGCTTGGATTCCTGCTCGATTTCCGCAAGGGCGGTGATTTCTACTCCGTGTCCCAGTCCTTCGGAGCCAATACCGGTATCTACGATTATACGGCGGTAGGGGACATCCGTGAGAAGGGTGGTGTCTTCGGAAAGGACTTCTGCGCGGATAAGGTATTCGTGAATGAGGATGGAACGCCGAATACGACTGTGGTGGATCCGATGGATGCATTCTACCTGTTCTACGACATCCAGCAGCTGGCGGTCATCGATGGTTCTTTCCTGAAACTCAGGGAAGCCCATCTGACCTATACCCTCCCCAAATCCATAGCCAAGAAAGTGGGATGGATAGATTCAGCCAAGTTCTCCATCGTAGGAAACAATCTTGCGATCCTGTGGCTGGCGAAGAACAATTACACCCACATCGATCCTGAGTCTTCCGTGGGTAACGGAAACGGCAGTGTAGGCTATGAGTCCAATGCCTGCCCTCCTACACGGAGCATCGGCGTCAAAGTCAATATTACATTCTAAAGCATAGGAGAAACTGGATATGAAACAGATAATCAACTATATCACCCTTTCTGCACTCGCACTTGCACTGCTGTCGTGCACAAAGTCATTCGATGAGGTCAATACCGACCCGGACAATCCGACTCCCGAAATGGTGAAGTCCACCAATATGCTTGCCTTCTGTGAGCGCTATGCATCGGACAACCTGTTTGACGAATGGTTCGACCTGAACGAGACCAGCGGTTTCTCCGGACAGATCGCCAAATGGATGTACACCCAGGAGGGATACTATTCATTCCGTCCGAATGTGAACAACAGCAGCTGGAACGTATGCTACCGTACCGCGGCGAATCTCCAGACGATTATCGACAGGGAGGAGAAAGGCTCGAATATGTGGGCGGCAGCCACCATATTCCAGTGCAATATATTCCAGATCATCAGTGACCGCTGGGGGGATGTCCCTTACAGTGAGTCGATGAAACTGATGGATGGGATCGCCCAGCCGGCATATGACAAGCAGTCGGACATATATCCGGACCTCCTCAAGAAGCTCGCTTCCGCCGTCGCTGCGCTTGATGAAAACGGAGACGACCTGGGGCCGGGTGACATTATGCTGAACGGGGATATCTCCCTTTGGAAAAAGTATGGCAATGCATTGAGTATCAAGATTGCAGCCCGTATCGCCAGTGTCGATGCAACCGACGCCCAGGCAGTCTTCTCTTCCATCTCGACGGACGATATCCCGCAGGATAATGATGAGAATATATTCTTCGAGGCCTGGGGAAATGAATATGGGGAACCTTGGGCTGACTATTATCTGGTCCGTAAGCTGGAATATGGAATCAGCAAGCTTATGGTGGAGACTCTGGGATCCCTGGACGACCCCCGTCTCCCCGTATATGCTGAACCGACGGCGAACTATCTCAACGGAAAGAGCGATATCCCTTACGTGGGGTACCAGAACGGGCTGAAGGCGAATGCCAATACGGCTGCCAACTCTCCGATCGGCGCCCGCTTCCAGAACAAGAACTCACTCACTGGTTTCACGCCCTGGCTGCGCAGTTGCGAACCATATTTCGCAATCGCCTATGCCGCCAGCAAGGGATTCAACGTGGGGATGACCCAGCAGGCCGCTTACGAGAAGGCCGTTACCCTTTCCCTGGAAGAGAACGGTATAGATGAGGCTGGGATCGCAGCTTATCTCGCAGGGCCCGCCGCCTTCGACGGAACGGCCGGACAGCTCTTCACCCAGTGGTGGATAGCATTGTTCAAGAATGGACAGGAAGCCTGGTCGGTGTTCAGGATGAGCGGTTATCCGGAAGGCAACGTGATCGCGCCTTCGACCTTGTTCTCGGGGCACAACACACCTCCGATGGCATATTCATATCCGGACACGGAAGCGAACCTCAACAAGGTCAACTACGAAAAGGCAGCCGCCTCGGAAGTCGATTACTTCTGGGGTAAGCAGATGTGGTGGGATACCAGGACCGGCCTGAAATAGACCGGGACTACGGGCATAGGGGAGGTCAGAGCGAGAGGCAGACTTCGGTGATGCGTTCGCGGACCTCCTCTATCGTGCCTGTACCGTCGATCTCGTAGTAGACTCCGGCCTTGCGGTAGTAATCGATCAGCGGTTCAGTCTTCTCGTGATATGTGGCGATTCTGTTGGCGATGGTCTCGTCGCTGGCGTCGTCCGCCCTTCCTTCGATCGCTGCACGGTGCTTGATGCGCTCCTTGATCATTTCGTCCGGTATCATCAGGGACACTACCGCTGTGACCTTGTTCTTGGTCTTGTACAGCATCTTGTCGAGTGCCTCTGCCTGGGCGATGGTCCTCGGGAAGCCGTCGAGAAGGAATCCGTCCACACCCTTCACGGTGTTGAAGCGGTTCTCTATCATCCCTTCAACAACTTCGTCCGGAACCAAGCTGCCGGCTTCGATGAGTGCCTTGGCCTTCAGGCCCAGCTCAGTGCCCTTGGCCATCTCTCCACGGAGAAGATCGCCGGTTGAGGTGTGGCATAGGTTGAACCTTTCTGCCATAGCAGCGGCCTGGGTGCCTTTCCCGGCGCCCGGAGGGCCGAACAGAATGAAATACTTCATATTCGTATCCAAAACGTAAATATCCTTGTAGTTCCTTCCGAGCTCGTCGTAGTCGAGGCCGAAGCCGACTATGAAGTCGTCGGGGATCTCCATCGCCACATAATCGATCGGAATGTCTCCCTTGTAGCTTGCAGGCTTGAGGAGCATCGTGCAGACCTTGGAGTTCTTGGCTCCTTTCTCCTCGAGGATCCTCTTGAGGTCCACTATGGTCCTGCCGGAGTCCACGATGTCTTCTACGATGATTACTTCCTTGCCTTCCACGCTTCCGGTCATACCCATAACCTCGCGGACCAGGCCTGTCGACCTCGTCCCGGAATATGATGAAAGCTTGATGGAGATAATCTCACACTTGAACTCGAGCCTCTTCATCAGTTCGGCGGTGAACAGTATGGAACCGTTCAGGACGCAGAGGAGCACCGGCACTTCTTCACTGCCTGCATAATCCTTGTTGATCCTGGCGGCAACTTCGTCTATCGCTTTCTCGATCTTGTCGTACTCGATGAACGGCTTGAATGTCTTGTCGTGCAGTTTTAAGTTGTTCTTCATGGATTTTGATTGATGGATAAACAAAAATAGCACTTTCCGATTAAAAACAGAAACATTCACCCCCTGTTTTTCAATCTTTATCAAGATTAAGCTAGCTGTTCGCTATATTGTCCCCGACCAAGACGGACTTTATGATGAACTTCAGAAAACAGCTGGCATCTTGTTGCTGCGCCATAGCCGTATCCCTGGGACTCCCGATCGCATCGGAGGCGCAGTATGACGACCATATCCGTGAGATAGCATTCCTCAACGGGGCTTCTTCCGAGGAAGACCTTGACGAAGCCGAGACAGACCGTTATGCCCATTACGCAGCCCATCCTCTAGAGATCAACCTGGCGAGCCGTTCCAAACTTCTTTCCAGCGGCCTCCTGAGCCAGTTCCAGGTTGCAAGCATCGAGGATTACAGGTCCCGCAGCGGAGATATCCTCTCATTCGCGGAACTTGCGACCCTCCCCGGATTCGGAAAGGAATATGCGTCCGCCCTGCGTCCATTCCTGTCCCTGCGTTCGCGTTCCGGGCCGGGAGTCCCTGTCCGTGATACGGCAATCTACCGTCAGGATGCGGTTTCGAGGTTTGCGTTCAGGGGAGGGGAATCCAACTATGGATTCAAATACAGATTGTCCGGCGAGGGATCCTTCGGTACTTCTCTTGCTGTCCGTTCCCATTACGGCGACCAGGGACTGTTCCCTCCGTCCGATGTGTCGTTCAATGTGGTCTTTTCCGGAAGGAGATGCCTTGAACGTGTCGTCCTTGGAGATTTCAATGCCCGCTTCGGGCAGGGACTGGCCTTGTGGGGCGGGATGTCCCTCACCGGCTTTTCCAATACCGCGTCATTCTGCAGGAGGGCGAACGGCATCGCTCCGACGTGGTCCTATTCCGCATCTGGAAGCCACAGGGGCGAGGCTGTGGAATTCAGGTTCGGACGCTTCCTGCTGTCACAGTTCGTTTCTTTCCCGGGGCTCCGTTCCCGTACCGAAGGCGGAAAGAAGGAAAGCATATCCGTAATGCCCGGAGCGAACCTGACCTGGCTGGGACGTAATGGCCAGCTGGGGCTGTCAGGCTATTATTCTGAAGGTTGCCGGTTGTCGGCTGATTTCCGGTACAACCACAGGGGCATCGATCTGTTCGGGGAATATGCCTTCGATATGGCGGCAGGAAGAGGTGCCTGGATATGCGGGACTTCGGTCCCTCTCGGCAGTGACGTCAGGCTCAATGCTGTTTGCAGGAACTATCCTTCCGGCTATCTGAATATGTACACGGGAGGAGTCCGGGCCTGGTCCGGCGGATCCGGCGAGAGGGGAGTGGCCGTAGGACTCGAGAGGTTCTCGTCCTGCCTGACTGTCGATCTTGCTGTGAAGGGCGGCGCCGTGAGGCAGAGGCAGTGCAAGGTATTCTTTAAACTGCCGCTGCAATTGAATGATAATTATTCACTTACCCTAAGGTTTACCGAGAGGTACCGTCCGGACGAAGCCTTCCTGAAATTCAGGACAGGTGGGCGCCTGGACCTGGATTGGACGGGTTCCGGCTTGTCGGCCAGGGTCCGTGCGGAAGGGATCCTCTGCAGGTCTTTCGCGTATCTTTCATATTTTGAAGGCGGGAAGTCCGGGGACAGATACTCGGCGTATGTCCGAGGAACGCTTTTCTTCATCGACAACTGGGACGACCGGATATATTCCTACGAACGGGACGCTCCGGGGAATTTCACTGTCCCGGCTTATTATGGCAGGGGATGGAGCCTCGGGGCTTATGCGGGAGTGAAGCTGGGGTTGGGAGCTGATAAGCGCAAGGCCCTGAAACTGTATTTCAGGGCCTCGACGGTGAGATATCCATTTATGAAGGAACCGAAGCCCGGCAAGACGGAAGTCAAGTTCCAGGCTATGGTTTCACTGTGATTCTAGCGAGGGATCTTGAGCTTCTGGCCGGCCCTGATCTTCGAACCGATTCCGTTCGCTTTCTGGATCTTGCTTACCGTGGTGCCATACCTGCTGGCGATCTTGGACAAGGTGTCGCCGCTGCGGACCGTGTAGATCACGTAGTTGGATGACGAGCCGGATGATGACTTGGAAGAAGTGGAGCTGTAGCCGGTGGATCCTTTCTTGTAGATATAAAGCCTCTGGCCGACCTTTATGTTGTTGCTCCTCAAGTGGTTCCAATTCTTGAGCTGGGTTACGGTCACCCCGTAGCGGGATGCGATCTTGCCGAGGGAATCACCCTTCTTGACCTTGTATGAAAGCCTTGAACCACCACTGTTTCCACCACCTGATGCCCTCACGGCGCTGGAACCCTCTCCTTCACTGGTCGACTTGACAAGCGTCTGCGGATTGAGAAGCTCGGCGGCCTTGTAAGTGTAGATGGAGTCCTCGTTCTCGATGAAAGCGCTGGAGTAATTGAACG
This sequence comes from Bacteroidales bacterium, assembly GCA_017958985.1. Classification (GTDB taxonomy): domain Bacteria; phylum Bacteroidota; class Bacteroidia; order Bacteroidales; family UBA932; genus Cryptobacteroides. The sequence goes on along the minus strand of JAGDBQ010000131.1, from coordinate 6,030 downwards.
GGAGACGGAGTATGTATGTCTTGTTGTTCCCGGGGATAATATCCTTGATGTACTGTGGGTTGAGGTTCTTCAGTTCTGCCATCGGGATACCGATGAGGTCGGAGACCTGCTGAAGATGGAGATTCTTGTGGATCTCGAAAGTGTCGACCTGTGCAGGCATCTGTACTCCATTGGCCTGCAGCCCGTATTCCTTGCTGTACTTGATGGCGTACATAGCTCCTACGAAGGCAGGTACATATCCCCTGGTTTCACGGGGGAGATAGTCATAGACTGCCCAGAAATCCCTGCTGCCGCTCCTGCGTATGGCCTTGTTCACGTTGCCTGGGCCGCAGTTGTATGAGGAGATTGCAAGGTTCCAGTCTCCGAAGAGCCTGTAGGAATCCTGGAGGTAGCGGGCGGCTGCATCGGAGGACTTGAACGGGTCGAGCCTTTCGTCCACGTATGAGTTGATTTCGAGTCCGTAGCTCTTGGCCGTCTGCATCATGAACTGCCACATTCCCTTCGCTCCTGCGCGAGAGACAGCAGTCGGGTTGAGGGCCGACTCTATGATGGCGACGTATTTCAGTTCGTCAGGAAGCTTGTACTTGTTGAAGGTCTCTTCGAAGATCGGCATATAGTACTGGCAGAGCGCGAGGATATGCCCCATCTTCGTCGGCATCTTTTCCGAATAGAGGATCATGAAGTTCCTCACTTTCTCGTTATAGGGGAGGGTGATGAACGAGTTCATATTCTCGAGCCTTTCCTTCATCACGGCGTCCGATACGTTGGATGAGAACCTGACTGAATCCATATCGTATCCTTCGCCTTCCCTGTTGCCGCTGACCTGCCTGTGCATATACCAGATATTCAGGAGACTGTCCGTGGTCTCGGCATTGTAGTCCTCAGGGTTGAGGCCTGCTGCGCTTTTGTCCTCGTTCTCCTCGTAGATGCCGATCATCTCCTTGGCAAGGCTGTCCTTGGCGAGTTTTTCCTTGCGGAGTTTCTCCATCGCTTTCTTCAGGGAGTCGACTTCGTTCTTGAGTTCCTGGTTCTCTTTCTTCAGCTTCTGCTTCGTAACCTGTGCGGACGCTCCTGCAGGGAGGAATGTCAGCATCGCTGCGGCAAGCAATATGGTGGTCAGTGTTTTCCTATTCATCCTCTCGTAGTTTAATGTTAAAAAGTCAAGCCGACCTTTATGCCTATGGCGTTGTCTCCGAATGCACCTTTCCCGAACGAGAACCGCGGAAGGGAAGATCCGCAGGCGTAATCGTTGTACGGGGTGATCAGCGTCGGGGTGACTTTCAGCGACAAGTCGTCATCGACTTCGAAATCTTGCATATATGCGAATACATTGGCGTCTATCACTTGCAGCAGGTAACTGCCTATGATGCACACCATCGAATAGTCACGGTAGCGTCGGAACACGTTTCTGAAATAGAGTGCCCTTTCAGCTGTGTAATAACCGTTGTAGGTACTGTTCTCGGCCGTGATTTCGTTGTGTATCCTCTTGTATCTCTTGTAATTCTTGCGGTTGACGGTGTAGTAATGGTACGACCCCGCCATTAGTCCCCAGTAGAGGGGAATCTTCCAGGCCTCGTGGTTGTAGATCTGACCGAGTCCAGGGAGCAGTATGGAGTAGATCGTGGCTTTCCCTGCCTGGTTCTTGATGTCCTTCTTGTAATTGACGATACCGTCCATCAAGGTTGCCCAATAGACGAGTCCGGCACTGGCGAACATATAGGTCGCCATATCCTTGGAATGCGTGTCAACCGTGAGCGTGGTCTCCGGATCCTGCTCATAGGCAGCCTCGTAGGCTTTCTTGGATTCGTCGTACAGGCCCTTGTAATGGAAGCCCATACCAAGGCCGGCGCCGATCCCGGCGTAGACGACAGGGAGTTTCCAGTAATGTCTGTTGTAGAACTGTTCGGCGCCAAGGAATACCGTGGAGCCGGCGAACAATGAACCGATCCTCAAGGTGCTGTCGTGATGGGCGACTCCGTGGAAGAACTCCTTGAACGACCACATACGGTCGACGGAGTCCTTGGTTGCCAGCGAGTCGGCATCGTCATAGTAGCTCTGTTGGAAAGCTTCTTCCTTGAACTGCGCTTTGGCAGCAAGGGAAAACGCAGTCAAGCAGGCGGCTGTGACAAGTATCTTGAGTATCAGTCTGTCCATCCGAAACTAGATATTGGATTCCTCGAGAGCCTTGAGGAACCGGCTTACTTCCTCGTCGGAACTGAACCTGATGGTCATCGTTCCCTTTCCTGAGGAAGTTCGTTTCAAACTGATGCTATTATCAAAAAACTTGCCGATGTGTTCCAATACGCGGTAGTAATCTTCCGGAAGGTCCTGGACCTGTGCTTCCCGATGCTTTGTCTTGACCGTGCCGGACAGACTGCGGATCCTCTCTTCCAGCTGGCGGACGGAAAGCCCTTCCCTGATGGTGAGGTCGCAAAGAAGTTCTTGGATATGTGGATCTTCTATGCTCAGCAGTACCTTTGCGTGTCCTGTTGAAAGATGACCGGTCTTGAGGTCGTGCTGTACTTTTGTCGGGAGTTTCAGGAGTCTGAGCGAGTTGGCCACGGAAGCGCGTTTCTTGCCTACCCTCTGTGCCATCTTCTCCTGTGTCAGGTCGCACTCGTCCATAAGGCGCTGGTAGCTCATGGCGATTTCGATGGGATCGAGGTCCTGTCTCTGGATATTCTCCACTATGGCCATCTCCAGCATCCCCTGGTCGTCTGCTGTGCGTATGTAGGCCGGAATCGTGTCCATACCCGCAAGCTTGCAGGCGCGGAATCTCCTTTCACCGCTTATGATCTGGTATCTTCCGTCGGACTGCTTCCTGACGGAAATGGGCTGGATGAGCCCGAAGGTCCGGATGGATGCTGCGAGTTCCTCGAGGGACTCGTTGTCGAAGGCCATCCTGGGCTGATACGGGTTCGGGTCTATGAGTCCGGAGGGGATGCGGAGAACATCACCGTAGTCCTGGACAGGCCTGGCTCCGGCTATCTCCTTGTTGATATAGCCGACCGGCTTCCTTTCCGGTTCCTTTATCTGTATGTCACCCAGAAGGGCGCCCAGGCCTTTCCCGAGCCTGCTTTCCTGTTTGCTGTTGCTCATTGTTTCTCGTTCTTTTCAAGCACTTCCTTGGCAAGGTTCATATAGTTGGATGTACCGTTGCTCATTACATCGTAAAGGATGATGGGCTTGCCGTGCGAAGGGGCTTCGCTCAGGCGGATGCTGCGCTGGATGATGGTCTTGAATACCATATCCTTGAAATGCTCCCTGAGTTCGTTGACGACCTGGGCGTGGACCTTGGTCCTGCCGTCGAACATAGTGACGACGAATCCTTCGATCGTAAGCCCGGTGTTGACCTGGTTCTGCACCAGCCTGATAGTCTGGAGGAGCTTGCCAAGGCCCTCGAGGGCGAAGAACTCCGGCTGTACGGGGATCATTACCGAATCAGCGGCCGTGAGGGAGTTTATGGTAATGAGTCCGAGGGAAGGGGAGCAGTCGATTATGATGTAGTCGTAGTCGTTCCGGATCGGGGCAAGCCTCTGCTTCAGGATGGATTCCCTTTCCGGGGTCTCGATCATCTCGATTTCGGCGCCTACCAGGTTGATGTGGGACGGAATCATCTGAAGGTTGGAGAGTTCCGTCTGGATCAGTGCGTCGTGTATGTCGATCGTGCCGATCATTACCTCGTACAACGTGCGCTTCTGGTCATTGTCCGGAGAGAAGTTCAGCCCTGAGGTGGTGTTGGCCTGAGGGTCGGCGTCGATGATGAGGACTTTCTTCTCCAGTACAGCCAGGGATGCTGCGAGGTTGATGGCGGTGGTGGTTTTCCCGACCCCGCCTTTCTGATTGGCAATTGCTATGACTTTTCCCATTTTCCAGTAATATTCAAATTACAAATATAGTCAAAAATTCGCACCTTGTCAAACCGGGTCCACGTCCAGGGTGATGTGGCCGGTGTACTTGCGCTCTTTCCCGAAGCTTTCAGCGACCTTCGCGAGCGTTTCCTTGTTGAGCGACAGGGAGCGGTCTTTCGGAAGCAGGATCCGGAACGCCCTGATATACTGGTTCGCAACCTTGTCGACCGCCGGCTTGTAAGGCCCCACGATGCTGGCACTCCGCCCGAGCCGGGAGTGTTCCAGGACGCCTTTGAAGTCATCGGCCATCTTCTCGAGCCTGGACAGGTTGTAGTCCTTGACAGTTATCCCTACCACCCTTGAATATGGCGGATAGCCGAAGAGTTTCCTTTCTGCCAGGAAGCCGGCAAGGGTGGAATCTGGACTCAGGCTTCCGTCGAGGCTCTGGTATACGGGGTGTCCCGGCTGTGAGGTCTGGATTACGAACAGGCCTCTGCGTCCCCTGCGTCCGCACCGGCCGCGGAACTGCTCCAGCATCTGGAGGCTCCTCTCGTCCGCGCGGTAGTCCTGCTGGCCCAGTATGGAATCGGCCTGTATGACGGCTACCAGGGTCAGGCCGCTGAAGTCGAAACCCTTGGTCACCATCCTCGTGCCTATCAGGATGTCGGTGTCGCCGTTTGAGAAATCACGTATTATGCCTGTCTCATTCTTCCTGCTCAGCGCGGAGTCGCTGTCTAACCGCGCGATCCTTGCCTCAGGGAACAGCTCGCGTGCCTCTTCTTCGATCCGCTGGGTGCCGGATCCGAGGGGACTGAGCCTGCCTCCACACTTCCGGCAGGTTCCGGTGAAGTCGGTGACCCTGCCGCAATAGTGGCATACAAGTTTCCTGGAACCGTCCGCCCTGAGGTGGAGGCTCAGGCTGACGTTGCAGTGGCTGCAGCGGGGGATATCCCCACATTCCTCGCACTGGACCACGGGTGAATATGCCCTCCTCTCGCGAAGGATCATCACTTGCTCCTTCCTGTCCAGGCACTCCCGGATGTGCTCGATGAGTTTTCTGGAGAAGCTGCCCTTCATACCGTTCTTGCGCCTTTCCGCGATAGTGTCGATTATCTCCACGTCCGCGTCCTCGGCGTCGTAGTAGCGGGAAGTGAGGTCCACGAGCGAATATCTCCCGACCGAGCAGTTGTACAGGGATTCGAGGGATGGGGTGGCCGAGCCTAGCACCACGGCCGCTCCGTGAAGCCTGGCCAGCATTATCGCGGTCTCGCGTCCGTTGTATCTGGGTGCCGGATTGTCCTGTTTGTAGGAAGGGTCGTGTTCTTCATCGATTATCACGAGTCCCAGGTTCCGATGGGGGAGGAATACCGCGCTTCGGGTTCCGAGTACTATGTAGCTGCCGTTGCGGATGAACGAGGCGGCCTCGCGGCGCCGTACCAGGCTTTCTCCCGAGTGGGAGACCTGGAGTTCGCAAGGGAACTGTTTTCTGATCCTGTCTTCCAGCTGGCGGCTCAGAGCGATCTCGGGAACAAGGTACAGCACGTTCCTGCCTTCATCCATAGTTTCCCTGGCGAGCCTGAGGTATATCTCGGTCTTCCCGGAACCGGTTATGCCGTGCAGCAGGGCAGGTTTGCCAGACTTCGAGGCTTCCTTTATCCCGGAATATGCAACTTTCTGTGGCTGGGTGAGTTCAATTTCAGGTACAACTGAACGTGGGCGCTCTCCGGAGCTTTTGGAGATTTCGGCCAGGATGGCGTCCCTCTCCGCGATATACCTTTCCTTGGTCTCCGGCTTCCTGGCCTTTCCTATGCGGCTTTCCCTGTCTTCGAGCCGTTTGAGCAGGCGCTCCATCGTCCTGGCCTTTACTTCCTCTTCGGCGGTCTTGCCTGCAGGATAGGCCGCCTTGTAGACTTCTCCGACTGTGCACAGGTAATAGCTGGCGACCTGTCTCCACAGCTCCGTTTCGGTTTTGGAGACCGGGGCCAGTCCTATATCGGTCTGCAGGACGGGTCTTATCTTCCCGATGCCTATTCCGGCCGCTTCTGCGCCTGCGTCCGGATTCGATACGACTGCGACATATTCCTTGCCGGCGAATCCTACCCTTATCCTGTCGCCTTCTTCGAGAGGGGAGGCTCCATCTTCCAGGTCATAGTAATAAAACGGCTCCCACTCCAGTTGG
>JAGDBQ010000130.1 GCA_017958985.1 Bacteroidales bacterium | reverse complement strand
GGAGCACTGAAAATCAACCACTTGCACAGGTGGTTGATTTTTTGTTTTCTAACGCATCAGGATGGCCTGAGCATATCTTCAAACACGATGTCTTGCGGAGGGACGCCGACTGAGGCCAATTCTTGAAGCACACGAGGGCGGTCATCGCACGCTTTGACCAGCAGTGCAGCACCGAGGCGGCGGAGGGTGGATGCCTTTCCTACGAATCCTGCATCACGCGGATCCTGAGGTCCGGCAAGGCTCTTGCCCTGGGCGTTTTTAAGCCCCTGAATCAAGGTATCCATATCGGAGGAATCAATCAGCAGTGCCGCCGATGAGACAGAAGGGTCGCTCTGGATCAGCCGTATAAACCGCTCCATCGCCGCAGGAGTGTCCGGCAATCCATCCAGATTGACATCGAGAAGCTTTGCTCCGTCGGTGGCGAGCTGATCGGAAACCGCATACAGGGCCTCTTCATATTCCCCTCTCTCCATCATACCGGCAAAGCCGGCTGACTTCCCGACGTGGCTTGCCGTGCTCACCGATATCGACCCGTTCCCCAGGTTCCACATTTCCAGTCCGCTCAGCACAAGGGACTTATCGCAGTCAGGTACCACTCGCGACCGCAGGGCGGGCAGTGCGTGGATATGGTCCGGGGAGGTACCGCAGCAGCCACCGTAGAGGTTTACCTCTCCGTCCAGTTCCGCCATCTGACAGGACATAGCATCCGGACTCTCGTCATATCCGCCACTGGCGTTCGGCAAGCCGGCATTGGGATAGCAGACCAGAGGCACGGGACACCAGGCCCCCAGCGAACGTACCAGCGGGATAAGCCCCTCCACGCCCATCGAGCAGTTTAGCCCGAACGCAGAGAGAGGCGAATGTGAAACGGCGGTAAAGAAGGCTTCCAGGCTTTGTCCGGTCAGCACACGGCCGCTGCTTCCGCTTACAGAGACAGAAACGATCACGGGGAATCCGGGTCTGGCCTCCTGGACACCGTACAAGGCTGCCTTGGCATTAAGTGCGTCGAAACAAGTCTCTATGATTATGACGTCGACTCCACCTTCGATCAACGCACGGGCCTGCCCCGCATAGGATGCCGCTACCTCGTCAAAGCTGCAGGGGCGCCATTCCGGACGGGTAAAATCAGCGACCAGCGACAGGGACTTGGAGCCAGGACCGATACTTCCGGCCACCCATACCTTGCGGGATGCCGAATCAGCCGCCTCGCGCGCAAGACGGGCAGCGGCGAAAGCCATATCCCGTGCAATGGAGGATAGGCCATAATCCCGCTGGACCATAGTGTTGGCCCCGAAACTGTTGGTTTCGATGATGTCTGCCCCGGCCTCCACATAAGAGCGATGGATTGAACTTATCACATCCGGTCGCGTCAGGTTGAGACACTCGTTGTTGCCTTTCACATCCCGAGTCGGCAGAACCGGCAGCCCCTGCCTGAAATCCGCCTCAGTCAAGTTGAATCGCTGGATCTGGGTGCCCATCGCACCATCCAGTCTCAATGCGCGCTCCTGCCTGAGGATATCCGGAGAGAAAACTATGTCCTTTCCCATAGATAGCAAATCTCGTTTTCTGCAAAGATAGTCAGAAATCAAGACAAACGACCTGGAAGAAGCGGAGCGGCGGCCTCCGTCCGGAAGACCCTATTTCGACTCCCGGTGGTAAGTGTACCAAGATGAGGCAGAAGAGGAAACCGTAGTCCCGGAAGGAAGCTTCCAGTTTTCATATTCCACATACGGTTGCTTGAGGACCAGCTTCTCGTCGGTCAGTTCGACAACATCGAACTTGCCTGCCAGGATCATAACCATTCCGTCGTCGCTTACTTCAAGCATCTCGTCGAAAGTGACCGTCCGGTTCTCTGCGTTGTATGTAAACTTGGAGCGGTCATACTCCCAACCCATATGTGCAGTGGCTTTTCCATCCTCGCTGAAGGAAAGGGTAGTCTTCTTGAATACGTACGGAATGGTGACAGGAATCGCTCCGTCGTTGCCGTCAACATTGCCGGAAAGGACAATCTTATACGTGTCGAACACCCAGGTCCCGTAAAGGGAACCATTCGCTTCTCCGGTCGGTTCTTCCATTTTTGTCTGACAGGAAACGGCCAGAAGGGCGATGCAAGCGGCTGATGCCGCAATAATGATCTTATTCATATTCCGGAGTATTGTTTTCTGGAAAATGCTCCAAATTCCGTTCCATTCCCGGTTGAAAATGCCGGCGTCGTATTTGCTTATTCTCATTATTTCGTGCTATCTTTACGATATGAAAACAATTGCCATATCCTTAGTCGCAGGACTTGCCGTGTTTTCGGCAGCCTGCTTCAACGTAGTCGCAAAAGCGCAAACGACAAACCCTGATACGATGGTTCCCGGGAAGCTCTGCTTCGTTAACCTTGAAGAGGGGAAACAACCGGCAATGACCGCCTTGAGCCTGTTCGGCGACCGTTGCGGCACCGAAGGTTTCAACCGGAAGCCATACGCCACCGACGGAATCCGCTCTGTTTTCGAACTCAACGAATGGATAGAATTCTATCCCGAGGCTAATGTGGGATCAGGCATTACGGTGATGGTCTTCAAGCACAAGGAAGACCAAGGCTTCTACCTGGAAAACTCCTTGAACGAAGAGACTCCCGGCTATATCCAGGAATGTGGTCTGAACAAGGATCCTGAAGATGAGACCTCCCATTGGGGTTCGTTCTATCTTAATCCCGAAGGGACCGGTCCCGGTTACTATGACTTTGTATTCATTTATGACAACAAGGTTTTCGCCACTATGCTCACCCGTTTCTTCCTGGAAGAAGGACTCGATGGAAAATCGGATTCCCAATTGGAAGAACTGATGAAAGTTTCACCCACAGAATGATATGAAAAGCACCAGAATAGTCTTTGGCATCTGCCTGGCGGCCTTTGTCGTGGCAGCTGCCTGTTCCTGCCGCACATCAGGAAGCAAAGAACTCAAAACCGATATCCACCAGTATGAAGATTCGACGGCTCATTCCAAGCTTGCCGTCAAAGCCGAGCTCCCGGTCAGCGGCAAAGGAACTGCGTCGGACAGGATCCGGGCGAGTCTCATCGAAGTGATGGACGGACAGCTCAGCCACATAGGCACTTATGAGGAAGACCGCATGTTCCCTTCTTTCGAAGGCGATTCCGAGGACAGCGATATGCTCCTGGAATATTACTGCAAGAAGGCCCTGGAAACGATCGGCCGGCTGTCACAGGAAGATTATGATGAACGCATAGCCAGCATCGAAGGGAACGAAGACCTGACAGAGGCGGAAAAGGAAGAGATCCTGGCGGATATGCCTGGCTGGGAATACAGCTTCTCCCTCCTGAAAAACCGCGAAACCGACCGCTATGTCGTATTCCTGTCAGAAGATTACGTCTACCTTGGCGGCGCCCACGGCGGTATCATCGGGCGGGGGCCGATGACCTTCGACAAGAAGGACGGGAACCTGGTGGAGAGATTCCTCGAGCCTTCCTGCCTTGAAGCGATCCAGCCTCTGCTGCGCAAGGGTTTGTCGGAATATTTCTCCGAGGGAGGAATGGAAGTATCTCCGGAAGGGCTGGACGATATCCTGATGCTCGAATCCGGCTCAATCCCTCTCCCTGCCTGGCCTCCGTTCCCGTCCGAAGACGGGCTCGTATTCACTTACCAGCAATATGAGATAGCCTCCTATGCCGCAGGAATGCCGAACTTCACTGTTCCTTACGGCGATATCCTCCCGTACCTGACACAGGAAGCGAAAGGGCTGCTGGACCTGAAAGACTGATAATCAGCGACATTCACCGGGAATAATATGAATCCAGATATCAAGAATCGCCTGCTGGTGGCAGGAGGACTCGCGCTTATGGCGCCCCTTGCCCTGCAGAATGCAGCCGTTCCTGCGGCTGCGGCCAAGAAACCGAACATTGTCTTCTTCCTCGTCGACGACTACGGCTGGGTGGACAGTGAGGTTCCCTACGATGGGCATAACTACCCTGCCCACCTCCGTTTCCACACCCCTAATATGGTGCGTATGGCTGAGATGGGGGTCCGTTTCTCCCACGCGTACGCCTCCCCTGTCTCAACCCCGACCCGTACCAGCATAATGACGGGGATGAACGCCGTCCACAGCCATATTACAAACTGGACATCGATGGCCAAGGATGAGCCGAGCGATGCTGTCGGAGGTACGAACGGTGCAATGACCTACGACCAGATAGCCGCTTCCACGGGGATGGACCGGCCGGACTGGAATTACAACGGAATATGCCCGGAAAGATTCCGTCCCGACAGTGCTGCTCTCGGCCTCAACCACATCCAGTGGGCCTCCCCGATGGTTCAGTTCCTGCGCGATGCCGGGTATTACACGATCCACGTCGGGAAAGCCCACTGGGCCTCGGCCGGCACCCCGGGAGCCAGCCCGCTGAATATGGGATTCGTAATAAATATAGCCGGATCCTCCGCCGGACTGCCGAAAAGCTACCTGTCAGAGGACAATTACGGGAATACGCCGGAGAAATGGAACCTTTCAGCTGTCCAGAACCTTTATGAATACTACGGCACAGGCACCTTCCTCACCGAAGCGATCACCAGGGAAGCGCTGAAAGCACTTGACTGGCCTGTGGAGCACCACCAGCCTTTTTACCTGTACCTGTCACATTTCGCCACCCACACTCCTATCCAGAAAGACAAGAGATTTTTCCGGCGGTACAAGGATATGGGCCAGGACGACGGGCAGTCCAAGTACGCCTCGATGGTGGAGGGCGTGGACAAGAGCCTTGGCGACGTATTAGATTACCTCGAAGCCAACGGCCTGTCAGACAACACCATAATAATCTTTATGGCGGATAACGGTGGGAATGCCGACGTGAAATCCAAAGGCGGCGTCCCGCATACCCAGAATGCCCCGCTGCGCGAGGGCAAGGGGTCCTGCTATGAGGGCGGAATACGCGTCCCGATGTCCGTCTATTGGCCCGGCAAGACGAGAGCAGGCAGCATAATAGACGCTCCGGTGATGCCGGAAGACTTGTTCCCCACCATCCTGGAGATGGCCGGTGTAAAGAAGTACGGAACGGTGCAGCAGGTGGACGGCCGCAGCCTGGTTCCGCTGCTCAAGGGCAAACAGGCCGGATGGCAGCGCGACGTGATATTCCATTACCCGCATCAGTGGAAACCTGAATACAGGCGCGAAGTCGATTTCCTGAGTACCATCATCCGCGACGGGTGGAAACTTGTATATGTGATGAAGGAGAGGAAACTGGAGCTCTACAACCTGAATGAAGACATCGGCGAGACCCGGGACCTGTCAGATGCATATCCGGACAAGGTGAAGGAACTCGCCAGGGCACTCGGCGACAGGCTGCGCTCCTGGGACGCCTCGATGCCGGTCGACCGTACCACAGGACTCCCCGTTCCGATGCCAGACGAGATTTAGGCCGGCCTTTTGCCGCTTCATATATTACAAATTAATTAGTAAATTTGGTATTTGGACAATAATAACATCAAATACATCCAGTAATGAAACGAACATTCCTCAGAGTCGCGGCCGTAGTCTTGCTTCCTATGATGATGCTGGCTTCCTGCGGCACTTTCAAGAAAGGTCCGGCTCCCTCTATCGAAGTAAGCAATGTTTCCGAGGGAGATGCACCGGTAGTCTATTTTACCAAAGACATCTCACCGGAAGGCCTTGTGAAGCTGTATGAGGCTCTCGGGATAGAAGCAAAGGGAAGGGTCGCAGTGAAGATTTCCACCGGAGAATCCGAGAAGTCCAACCATCTCCGGCCGGAATTCATCGCTCCGCTGGTACAGAAGGTGAACGGCAACATCGTGGAATGCAATACGGCTTACAAAGGCAACCGCTCTTCCACTGCAGCCCACCGCAAGGAAATCGCCAAACGTGGCTATGACAAGATCGCCACGGTCGACATCATGGACGAAGACGGCGAGATCAAGATACCTGTCGTAGATGACAGATGGATCAAGTACGATATCGTCGGATCGCATATCCAGAACTATGATTTCATGATCAATCTGGCTCATTTCAAGGGGCATGCGATGGGAGGCTTCGGCGGGGTGCTCAAGAACGCGTCCATAGGAGTGGGATCCCAGAACGGCAAGGCGTATATCCACACGGCCGGGAAGACGGAAGACTGGCATAAGCTCTGGACTAACCTGCCGGAAGGCTGGATGTCCTCCCCGGAGAACAATACTCCGTTCATCGAGTCCATGTCCGCCGCAGCGCAGGCTGTACACAATTATTTCAAGGCTCGCGGAGGGATTGTCTACATCGATGTAATGAACAACATCTCCATCGACTGCGACTGTGACGGCAATCCACATAAACCTACCATTACCGATATCGGTATGGCCGCATCTCTCGATCCGGTGGCACTGGATAAATTCTGCCTTGATCAAGTATTCACTCTCCCTAATGACGACAGCAATGACACCAAGGCCTTGCTCGAGCGTATCAGCCAACGCCATGGTACGAGGATCGTTTACCGGGCAGAGGAGACAGGACTCGGCAGCACGAAATACACTGTTGTTGATATAGACAAGAAATGAAACCGATGAATAAGCAGACGGCTATGCTGTTCGTGGCATGCCTGCTGGCTTCCTGCGGCACACCCAAGGGAAACAATACACAAGGTCCTATGAATATGTCATTCCTCGAACTGGCGGAAGCTCGGTATTCCGTCAGGCAGTATGCCAAGACTCCGGTGGAGCAGGAGAAGATCGACTGCATACTCAAAGCTGCCAAACTCGCTCCAACTGCAAAGAACCTGCAGCCTCAGTTCATCTACGTCCTGAAGAGCGACGAGGCCATCGCCAAGGTGAACGAAGTCTCTTCGTGTGTATACAACGCTCCGGTGGTATTCATCGTCTGCTATGACAAGGACACCGCTTGGAAGAATCCGCTCAATGGCGACCGCAGCTCCGGGGAGATGGATGCCAGCATAGTCGGTACCCATATGATGCTCGAGGCCGCGTCCCAGGGACTCGGAACCTGCTGGGTCGGGTGGTTCGATCCGGCTGCTGTTTCCAAGGCGTTCGATATTCCCGACAACTTGTATCCTGCCTTCATGCTTGACTGCGGCTACCCGGCCGAGGGTTCAAAGCCTTCCCCGAGGCACTACGCATCAAAGGAGATCGGTGATTTCGTGAAGGAGCTCTGATTAACTGACGATTAATTTCCTATTTTTGTATTGTAATATCATCCACGAATGACTCGGAAGATAGACAGGAGGAATTTCTTGAAAGCGATGGCCGGGACGGGGGCGCTGATCGCCACTTCCCAGCTGCCGCTTATAGCTGATGACAGGCCGGAGGTATTCCCGGAACGCGGCAAGCACGAAAGGCTCGCCCTATGCTATTCCACGGTGGAGATAGGCCTTGAAAAGCCTTTTTCCATCCTCCATATTTCCGATACCCACCTGACAGCGGCATATTCCTACGAAAGCGAGAAGAAGCTGACTCTCAATGAAAGGCGCACCAAGACCTTCGGAGGACGCCAGGAAGAAGCCCTTAGAGACTCCCTGGCCTGGGCGAAGCAGCACGTGGACTACCTCGTCCACACCGGAGACCTTATCGACTGGCAGAGCGAGGCCAATTTCGACCTGGTCAGGAAGTATTTCGGGGATGGCCTGATCGGCTCCCTGGGCAACCACGAGTTCACTTCGGATATGTGGCTCAGCGACCCGAAGGAAGAACCGACGGAAGAATACAAGGACTACTCCAGGGAGAAACTCCAGAGCGTGTTCCCATTCGACATCAGCCTGCAGTCCCAGGTCGTGAACGGGGTGAACTTCATCACGATGGACGACGTGTACGGATATGTTACCAAACAGCAGGTCAAGCGTTTCCGCAAGGAAGCAAGAAAGGGGCTGCCCATCGTCCTTTGCCTGCACGTCCCGCTCTATACGGACAACATCTGGCGCGCAACCTACCGTTTCTGGAACGCCGAGAGCAAGATGGAAAGCGGCGAACTCCCGCAGGTCAGCGGCAATTTCAAGATACAGATGGAAGATCCTGTTACCGCCGGATTCATCGAGTACCTGAAAAAGGAACCGCTGCTCAAATGCATCCTCTCAGGCCACCAGCATATATCCGTAGAAGACCAGTTCTCTCCAACCTGCCGCGAATTCGTGACCGGAAGCAACTTCCTTTTCCACGGAAGGGAGGTAATTTTCATCTGAGAATATGAAGAAAAGGATAATCACAGTCTCTGTTATGTGCTCGGATCTCATGAATCTGGGCAGGGATATCGAAATCCTGGAAGAAAACGGCATCGACTGGCTCCACATCGATGTGATGGACGGCCATTTCGTGCCGAACCTTACTTTCGGAACGGATGCCATCAAGTCGATCCAGGCAAAGGCAACGGTCCCGGTGGACATCCACCTGATGGTCACGGACCCGGATCTGATATTCAGCCATTTCAGCCTCAGGAAGGGAGACTTGCTCTCGGTCCACGCCGAACTAGACCGCAGTTACGAAGCCTTGAGCCAGGAAGTCCGGGACCTGGGAGGCAAATTCGGAATATGCCTGAACCCGGAGACTCCGCCTGAAGCCCTGGAGCGTCATCTGGGTCATTTCGATTTCGTTATGCTGATGACTGTCCATCCGGGATTCGCCGGCGGCAAGCTGGTGGAAGGGGCGATGGAAAAGGTCGGTGACGTCCGCAGATGGCTTGACGGACACGGCTGTGAAGAAGTCCCGATCAGTGTCGACGGGGCCGTGAGCGCCGAGAGGGCACATTATATGGCCGGACTGGGAGCCGACATTTTCGTAGGCGGCACCGCCGGTATTTACCGCAAGGGAATGGACATCCGGGACTCCATCCGGGAATTCAGGGAAGCTATTGATTTCTAGCATATGCAGACAACTAAATCTTTGAAGTATTGGCAGTGGCGGACCATCATCGTGACGATGATCGGTTACGCTATGTTCTATCTGGTAAGGAAGAACTTCTCGTTCTCGATGCCCGGCCTCCAGGCTGACTTCGGCATCACGAAGACACAGCTCGGTATATTCCTGACCCTGCACGGGGTCATTTACGGACTCTCGAGGTTCGTAGTCGGCATCATCACCGACCGCAACAGCGCCAGGAAGGTGATGTCGCTGGGCCTGCTGCTTTGCGCGATAGTCAACATCCTGTTCGGCACCAGCGACGTGGTGGCAGGATGGGTGATCTCGCTTGCAGGCAAGGCCGGAAACGGAGTAGCTATCGGCTCGGTACTGGTCTATATAATGGGCACCCTGTGGCTTATCAACGGTTTCCTGCAAGGTATGGGAGTCCCTCCGTGCACGAAGACCCTCACCCAATGGATACACCCGAGTGAGCTGGCTACCAAGATGAGCATCTGGAATATGTCCCATTCCATCGGAGCCGGACTCGCGATGGCCCTCTGCGGATGGTTCATAATGCCTCACCTGGGAATCAATATGAGCGCGGACCCTGATGTAGTGGCCACCATAGCCGCCAACGTGAAACTGGACCCTGCCGACCCCAAGGTACTGGCTTTCGCCCAGCATTTCGGGGCCTGGAGATGGTGCTTCCTCATACCGGCCGCGGTAGCCGTCTTGGGTTCCCTGTTCCTCCTGGTATTCTTCAAGGATTCTCCATCAGACGTGGGCCTGCCTGAAGTGGTGGGCAAGAAAAAGGCAATTGTCAGCACTCCTGAGGAGGCCGCTGAACACAGCGCCTTCGTCAGGAAGCACGTTTTCGGCAACAGGGTCATCTGGACCCTCGCCATAACCAACTTCTTCGTGTACGTGGTAAGGTTCGCCGCCCTCGACTGGGGCCCTACCCTGCTTACCGAATCGAAGGATATAAGCATGGCCTCCGCAACAACGCTCTGCGTCCTTTTCGAACTCCTCGGCGGTAATCTGGGAATGCTGTTCTGGGGCTGGGCTACCGACCACTGGTTCAACAACAAGGCCCATCATTCATCATTGTATTGTATGATAGGAGTCGCGGTGAGCATACTCTGCTTCTACTTGATGCCGAAGGGCTCGTCACTCTGGATGCTGATAATCCCGTTCACCCTGCTTGGATTCTTCATCTACGGTCCCCAGGCTCTCCTGGGAGTATGTGCCGCCCAGCACGCTACGAACAAGGCTTCCGCGACAGCGAACGGCATCCTCGGAATATTCGGATATGCCAGCACGATAGTCTCAGGTTTCGGATTCGGCTTCATCGCCGACCACTACGGATGGAACATCGTCTATGTCACCATTATGGTGATGGCCTGCCTGGCTATACTCAGCCTCATAACGATGTGGGGCGCGAAAGCGACGGGCTATGACGAGGCCGACCTCAACCGCGGCGAGGCCGCAGAAGCCGAATGAGACGGCTGCTCTCAGCATTGACGCTGACGGCGCTCATTCTCTGCGGCATCTCCTGCAGCAAGGAGCTGCGTTACCATGAGTTGACCGGTTATGCACAAGGGGGCACATATTCAGTGAAATTCGCCACTTATGACAAATCCCTCAAGCCCGGGACTGTCCAGGAGGCGGTAGATTCGATACTCACCCTCATCGACACCACCCTTTCGGGGTACAACAAAGGATCGCAGCTGAGCCGCTACAATGCCGGAGCCGAGGTCACTCCGAACCCTATGTTCAAGGAGATATATTCCATTTCCAGGAAGCTGTTCAAGGAGACTGACGGTGCCCTGGACGTGGCTGCAGGCCCTCTTTTCGATGCCTGGGGATTCGGGTTCACGACCGACTCCCTGCCTTCCGCGGCGATGGTGGACAGCCTCCTTGCATCCTGCGGGATGGACTGTCTGGACGAGGATATGAAACCTGTCCGCGAAGGCATCGTTCCGAAACTGAACTTCAACGCGATAGCCCAGGGCTATTCGAGCGACAAGATTGCGGAATATCTCCATTCCCTCGGAGTTACCGATATGCTGGTGGACATTGGAGAGATCTACTGCGAAGGACTCAGCCCGAAAGGGAGGCCCTGGAGGATCGGGATAGACCGGCCTCTGGACGGCAACAACACACCTGGAGCCGACCTGGACGGAATATGGCAGGGCGACGGAACCGGCTGCGGAGTGGTGACCTCCGGCAATTACAGGAAGTATTATGAGAAGGACGGGCAGAAATATTCGCACACTATCGATCCCCGCACCGGTTATCCTGTGCGGCATTCGCTGCTCAGTGCAACCATAGTAGCTCCCGATGCCACTCTCGCTGACGCCTACGCCACATATTGTATGGTGATAGGCCTGGACGGAGCGAAGGCGTTCATCACTGCCAGAAGCGACCTCGAAGGCTATCTGATATACGATGAAGGCGGAGAAATGAAAGAATGGGCATCATCTGGCTTCAATCTTGCAGTTGAGTGAGTCCGGATATTATCAAAGGCTATGACCAGATCACTGATTAATCCTTACATCCTCCTTGCCGCGGCCATCGCCGTGGCTTCCGGATGCAGTACGATGAGCAGGACGGAGAAACAGCTTTCCCGGGTGGATTCGTTCGAGTCTCCCGACATTCCTGCGATCGGGGAACTTCCTCCCGTAAGGCCCCAGCAGGCCGGGCTGGCATATTCGAAGAACACCCTGATCATCAGCTATGACGAAGGTATCGGCAAAGAGCCGCTGAAAAGGGCGGTTAGGAAATACGGCGCCGAGATCGCATACGACTACCGTATCATCAGCGCCCTGGCCGTAAGGATCCCGGACGGGAAGACCGCGGACGAGGCGATGGAATATTTCGCAAAGGTCAAAGGCGTCATAAGCGTATCCCAGGACAGGTTTTATCAGCCAGACGAGTTATAGTTGGGGAATTCACGTTTTTATGCGATATTTGCATACTCAAGCGATAAAGATGAAATTCAAGGACATATTATTCATAGTCGCCCTCCTGGCCGCCTGCATCCTGCCTTCCTGCAAGAAAGACAAGGATGACACTACGAGCAAGGACTATCTCAGCGGGAATCTCACTTTCGATATGCCCGCATTCGTAACGAAGGGTTCCACTTTCACGCTGGTTCCTGCAGGCATCAAGAATCCCTCTACCGGGAATGTAGGTTACTACTGGTACACATCCTGGGATTCCACCAAGGATACCACCAAGACCGAAACAGGACCTGGCGACGGAGCGTTCACCGTCAGTGTTCCCGACTCCATCGGGAGCTACAATATCTACTGCATCGCATACGCGACCGATTACTACACTTCCTCAGGGAGTTCCAGTTTCTACGTGGTGGATCCGCAGATCAATACCACCATCACGGATTCCGGTCTCTCATACTCGGACGAAAGGATGGACGACAGCAGGGACAGCAAGTCATATTTCGTGACTACCGTTGGCGGGAAGAAATGGTTCAAGAACAACCTGTATTATTCAGGCTCGGGCGTTTCCTATGCCTTCAGTCCTGCAATGGACGCACTGATCGGGAAGTATTACACCTGGGAAGAGGCTGTTTCCGCCTGTCCGCAAGGATGGCACCTTCCGTCTGATGCGGAATTCGCACAACTCGCCAACTCCGCACAGGGAGGCTCCTCGCACCAGGCCGGAGCTACCTTCGAGGGAGCGGCCGGAGACCTTATGGTCAACGCCAAGTTCATCCAGAACAGGATGTGGACATTCTGGCCGGAAGTCAATATCACGAACAAGTCCGGATTCTGCGCCCTTCCTGGAGGCTATGTCCTGGACAGGGGCAGCGACGACAACCAGAAGTTCCAGGGAATGAATAACTACGCCGTTTTCTGGACTTCGGATTCTGATGGGGATTCAGCGCTCTACAGGTATATCTATGTAAAACAAAACGACGTGATGCTCGGCAAAGGAGACAAAACGTCGTTCAGGGCTTCAGTCAGATGCGTAAAGGACTGACTTATCTCAGATCCGTAACAACATAGGAAGAACCGAGGGTCTTTTCGTCGAAACGGAAAGACTCTTTTTCTTTGATCTTCTCCAGGAACTTCAGCCCGGTTACGCTGAATTCCGAGACGGAACCGTCGTTGAGAGTTATCTCGGCACCGACCAGATTGGTGGTTCCCTTGGCGAAGAACAGCTTCAGCCCGGCTATATCCATCGAATACTTTCCCTTGTTGACCGGGACAAGTGTCGAAGCATCGACAGCCTTCCCCTGGAAAGTAGCGGAACCGAAAGCGGTCTCCGAAAAGGCTTCGTCCACGGAGGTGATCATCAGGGCAGGATTGGTTGCATAGCTGTCGTAAGATTCATCCACGCCCTCTATCAGGGCCTCCTCGGATACCCTGTCCACGGTCCAGCGGGTCTTCCCGTCACACCATACCTCGAGACCGTTGCCTTCCATATAGAAAGCATTGTCCTGGACCTTTACGGTCCCGGATCCTTTCATCTTGGACTTTCCGGTCTGCATCGAGAACGAGTAGTCGAAAGTCACGAGCGAAGACGAGACTTTGTCGATGAAACCTGTAAGGGTCTTGCTCTTGGCTCCGGCAGGGAGACCCAGAGATACAAGCGCCAGGATTGCTAATAACCTTGTGATCTTTTTCATAATGACTGTTCGGATTGCAGAAGTTGTGCCAGAAAGGATTACTGGTTCCTGTAAGCCTCCAGCACCTTCTCCAGCTCGTCCAGGGTGGATATCAGCACCTGACGCGGCTTGGAACCCTCCTGAGGGCCTACAATACCGGCGGCCTCAAGCTGGTCCATAACCCTTCCGGCCTTGGCATAACCCATCCCCAACTGCCTCTGGAGGTCAGATGTGGATCCTCTCTGGCGTGTAACGATCATCCTTGCAGCTTCCTCGAAACGATCGTCCAGCTTCTTCATATCCACCATACCTCCGGAACCGGATTCCGTGCTGTCCTGGACTTCCGGCAGATAATACGGAGTATTGTAGCTACGCTTGTAGCCTTGCTGCGAGCCGATGAATTCCGTGAGACGGTTGATTTCTTCGTTGTCTATGAATGCGCACTGGACGCGCTCCATCTCCACTCCGGCATAGTAGAGCATATCTCCCCTTCCGATAAGTTTCTCGGCTCCAGGGGAGTCGAGGATTGTCGAGGAATCGATTCTGGAAAGCACCCTGAAGGCAATTCTGGTCGGGAAGTTAGCCTTGATGAGACCGGTGATGACATCCACCGAAGGTCTCTGGGTTGCGATCACGACGTGGATACCGGCAGCGCGCCCCTTCTGTGCCAGCCTGATGATGGAAGTCGTTATGCTGCGAGCTATCGCCTTGGAGTCTCCTCCCGACATAGACATCGTAAGGTCGGCATATTCATCGATTACGGTGACGATGTAAGGCATAAACTTGTGCCCGTCGGTAGGCAGGAGGCGACGGTTGCGGTACTTCTCATTGTACTGCTTGACGTTCTGAACATAGGCCTTGCTGATCAGCTGGTACCTATCTTCCATCTCCTGTACGAGGGACTTCAGCACCTTCTCGGCCATCTCGGCTTTCTTGATTATCGCATTCTGCTGCTCCTCCTGCTCATCGTTGCACGGAACCACGGCAAGGTAGTGATGCAACAGGCGGGCATAGGCGGAAAACTCAACCATCTTCGGGTCGATGAACACCAGTTTCAGCTCGGAAGGATGTTTCGAATAGAGCAAGGATGCAATGATGGCGTTCAGTCCCACCGACTTACCCATCTTGGTAGCTCCTGCCACGAGGAGGTGAGGGGCATCGGCGAGATCGAATACCTTGACTTCCTTCTGGATAGTGGATCCGATTGCGATAGGAAGTTCCATCTTGGTCTGCGCCTTGCGGAAAGCTTCGTCGTTCAGGACCGCACGCATCGGAACGATGGAAGGATGGTCGTTCGCAACCTCGATTCCGACAGAGTCGGTCAGGGTCACGACACGGACACCCTTTGCGTGGAGATACATTCCGATATCGTCCTGCAGGCGCTTTATCTCAGCTATCTTGACACCGGGTGCCGGGTTGACCTTGTACAGAGTCACGGTCGGACCCACCACGGCGGTGACATCATTGATCTGGATCTTGTAGTTCTCCAGAGTAGCGCGGATCTTCTCGTTGTTCCTCTGGAGCTCTTCGTCGGACACTTCGTAACGGCCTCCGGAATGCTCTTCCAGCAGTTCAAGGGACGGAATCTCATATCTTGGAAGTTCATCGCGGACATTGATGCGTTCCAGTTCGTGGGTCACTTCAGTCTTGAGGTCCTCACCCTTGATGATCTCAAGTTGCCGGGCACCTTCTACTACAGGAGCAGGCTTTGGCTGAGGAGCCGGTTTAGGGACCGGCTGCGGGGCAGGCTTGGGAGCCGGCTGATGGATTGGCTGGGGAGCCGGTTTGGGAACTGGCTTGGGAGCCGGTTCAGGGGCCGGCTGCGACTCATCCATAATGTCATCCATCTTCCTCCCGAGCGAATTGAACCATTTCGAGAATCTCCTGCTGGCCAGGAAAAGCCACAGGATCACAAGTGCGATCAGTATGAAGGCCGTCAGGAAAGAGCCGAACAAGTTACGGCTCCAGTTCACAACCGACTCGCCGCATTCGCCTCCCAGGCCGCCTCCGAAAAGGTTCCCGAGACCGAAGAGGTCCGAGATGTAAGCAAGCAGGAAGGATATAAGAAGGCCTCCGGACAAAGTCAGCAAGATAGTCTTGGGCATCGAATAATGCCACCTTCCAAGCAGCAGCCGGACCGAAATCGCGAAAAGGACCACGATAAGGACCAGGCTGCCGAGACCGAACCATTCACGTACGAGCAGGTCCGCCCATCGGAATCCCATCTTCCCGGCTATGTTGCTTGCATCGGCAGATGACTCCGCCAGACCGGATGTGAGGAGACTCTGGTCAGCTTTCCACGTAAAGAAATACGAAACGGTGGAAAAAAGCGTGAAGAGAGTGAACAAGGCTATCACCAGACCGGTCGCCTTGACCAGCCTGGACTTGTCATCCTCATCCATATTCTTCCAAAGCTTGAACATCACTTCCTGTTCTTCCTGTTGTTTTTCCTGCCATTCTTCCTGTTCTGGCCCATATTCAGGTTAAGGCCTGGACGGGAGAAATTGCCGGAGTCGAATGAAATCTTCGTAAGCTCCAGTCCTTCAGGGACTTTGATACGATAGTCAGACAACTTTTCGATATCGCTGAATATAGTTTCGTCAGCAACGCTGTCCTTGTTCCATATCAGGTACTGCTGGCGCATATAGATGGCCAGCGAACGTATCATCGCGGTCTTGACTTCGCCGTCAGGCTCGCCCGCTATCAAGTCGATTATGCTTTCGATGTTGCGGCCGTAGTGAGTGGCACGTACCGGAGACTTGTCGATAGGGATCACCATCGGACGGGCTGCCTTCGCCTCCGGAAGCGGAGCCGGATAAGGGGAATCGATGTCCAGGTCGTAACCGGCGATCATATAGAGATGGTCCCAGAGCTTGTGCTCGTAATTATCCTGGCTGTGGACCTGGGGATTGAGGAGTTCCATCGTCTTGATCACCGCCCTGGCCTGTTCGCTTCTCTTGGCCTTGTCGGGTATCTCCTTCAGATGCTCGACCATTATCAGGACGTTCCTGCCGTATTCGGGCATCTGCAGCTTCTCCCTTTCAGTGTTATAGTAGAGCTTGATGGAATTATCGTTAGCTTCCATATATCCAAATGTTAGAGTATAATCGTACAAATATACAAAATTATTCCACCAAGTCCGAATTGACGTACCATATGGCTGTGTCCACATATTCCCATCCCATCCTGCGGTAGATGGATGCATATCTGGCGACCTGCCTTGCATACCGCGCCTCTCTCTCTCCGAACTTGTAATCCACCACGGTCACCGAACCGTCCCTGACGACCACCCGGTCCGGACGCCATTCCCTGCCGTCAGTGTCGATCAGGGATACTTCGTTGAATATTCCCTTCCCGTCAGAGGGGAACCATTCCGGGTGCGAGGCTATCCTGGAAGACAGGAATTCCACAAGGGAGGCCTCCCGGGGCGGCTCCACTTCTCCGTCCATCACCGCCTTGCGCACCGATGCCTGAAGGTCCGAAGGGACAATGACACGGGACAGGATGTCGTGCATCACGGTTCCGTTGTGCCTGGCTTCCTGTCTCGAGGCACCTTCATCCGTAAAGAAATCAAGCGAATCCGCCTTGAACTTCAATCTCCCCCTCTCACGGACATCGGTGTCTTCCGGCCCCGGCTCGGGATTGAGAGGGAATGAAGGATAACCCGGCTCCAGTTTCCCGATATCTTCCACCTTGCGGTCCAGGGAAGAGAAGTCATATAGTTCTCCAACCGAATAAATGGTCGCACCGTCCTCGGTTTCCTCGCAGCTGAATCCTTCGTCCTGCCCAAGGAAACTCCCGAGTATCCCGGCAAAGTCCTTCTGCGGAGTACTTTTGATGTCGGAGATTATGGTCATTCCCTTGGATGCCCTGGTCAGTGCGACGTAATACGTGTTGATGTTATCGATGTACTGGAGGAGGAGATCCCTCTTGTAGTCCTCTGCGAACAGCGTTCCTGCACTCTTTGACGACAGCTGCACGTCGAATGCGGCTTTCCCGGCGCCCTCGACAGGAGTTCCTTCGAGGTCCGGCACGGTCCATACGCGTCCGCTGCGGAAAAGATCGACCTTCTCGGAGAACGGGAATATGACGTAAGGGAATTCCAACCCCTTGGACTTGTGGATCGTCATCACCCTCACAGCGCTTATGTCGGATGGCGAACTGACTCTCGGATCAGCCTTTTCCCAGGTATCCAGGAATTCGTCGAGAGAGTTGCCGTTCACCGCGACGAAATCCGAGACATAGTCCATAAATGACTGGATATAAAGGGTTTCGTTGCAGAACGCCTCCTTCTCCTTTTCGGAGAGCAGCCTCAACAGGCGCTCGCAAAGGTCGATCAGGGAATGATAGGTTATCTGTCCGGTGTCCAGCCCTGATTCCTCTGCAAGGTACGATCCGATCGTGTCTTCCGGGTTGCTCACCGATGAGAGCAGCGAAACCAGTTTCCTGACGACCGGTGACGACTTTACCCGCAAGGAATCATCAGAGATCACATCATAACCGTGGTCCATCAGGAAAGCAGCCACTTCGGATCCATCGTCCTTCTTCCTGACGAGGACCGTGATGTCTCCCGGAAGGGCTCCTGCCGCAAGGACCTTCTCAACGGTGGAAAGGACATAATCCATTTCCTGGTCCGGCAAGCAGAATACCGCTTCTACGCTGCCCTGAGCGGCTTCCTTGCTCCTGACCACCTGTTTCTCGAATCCGTCCGCGCCTTTTCCGTAGATAGACGAGATCGTAATTCCGGTGTTCTCTCCGTACAGGCCGTCCAGGTAGGTGGCTGCATATTCGAAGAAACCGTTGTTGAATCCCACTATGTTGTCAAGGCTCCTCCAGTTGCCCTTGAGGCTGTCCTGGTTGCATCCGGGGAATTCTTCGGCGACCTCCCTTGCCATAAGGTTCCAGTCCGAACCCCTCCAGCGGTAGATGCTCTGTTTCACATCTCCTACCAGAAGGTTCTCGAAGCCCTGGGAGTCACTGTTCGCTACCAGCGGCCTGAAGTTCTCCCACTGCACCCGGGACGTGTCCTGGAATTCATCCAGGAGGAAGTGCTCGAAACGCACGCCCAGCTTCTCATATATGAACGGAGCGTCAGTTCCGTCGATTATATCCTTGAGGATGACGTTGGAATCGTCCAGGCAGAGGACGTTCTTTTCCTTCATCAAGTTCCGGAACTCCCTGGACAGGTCGGAAGCTATTCCCAGGTCATTGATCTGTCCGAGAAGGATCCTTGCTGTTCCATAGAGCCGCTTCCCGCCGTCATAAACCTCCACCAGCCTCTTCACCGGAGGCATCAGGTCCCCTTCCAGGCCTGCATACCTGCCTCTGTCCGTTTTCTTGAACCATTCGTCGTAATCCGGCCATCTCTTGAGGAAGGTCTTGCCCATCTCCGGAATCTCGGAGCGGCTGTCCATCGCAGCGATCTTCCGCAGCATACTCCCGATGAAGGAGGATGCCGTCGCATCGGGAGAGAGACCGCAGCTGTCGAAAGCGTCCTGGACCGCTCCAGCCGCCGCCTTGAGTTTCGAGACGTAGGAGGTTGTGAAGCTCCTGAGAATGGATTTCATATTCGCGAGATTCTCTTTCGAATATGCCTCCTCCTCATCGATTCCGTGTTGCTCGACCACGGTCCTGTGCTGGTCGGACTTCAAGCTGACCGCCATATCCTGGAGGTCCTTGCCCAAATTGAACTTCCCGCCCTGCTCCAGCTGCTCCAGCATACTGTTGCTGAGCCAGTTGAGCAGCTGGGTACTGTCCTCGGTCAAAGAGTCCAGGATCCTGTCCACGCTCTCCCGAATCAGGGAATCCCTGTCCAGTTCGACCTGGTATGAGGAGAACTGTCCGATCTCCCTCGAGAATGCCTTGAGGGTCTGCTGGAAAAACCTGTCTATGGTGCTGACCGCGAACGCTCCGTAGTCGTGGAGTATGTTGAACAGGACTTTCCCGGCCTTGACCTGCAGGTCCTCGAGCGTCGGGAACAACTCCGGTACGAAAGCGGGAGCGTATGGAGATCCGCCCGGTTCCTTCGACAGCTTGTACAGCTCCTTCAGTATCCTGCCTTTCATCTCGTCCGTAGCCTTGTTGGTGAACGTTACGGCGAGTATGTGGCGATATGCTCGGGGATCTTCGTTCCCTAGCAGGAGGCGGATGTATGTTTCCGCCAGGTTGTATGTCTTGCCGGATCCGGCAGATGCTTTGAGTATCCTGATCATATCCGTCCCCTCCTATCTTCCGCAAATCATCTTGAAATCACAGTAAGAGCAAGTGACCGAGTCGGCAGTACGCCTCCAAGGTACTTCTGTATCAGTCATTTCCGCAAGCAGCCCGTGGAGCCTCTCCTCCACTCCCCTGGTGAACTCCCGGGATACGGGCACGTTCCTGACGCCCTCGGTGAAGAACCGGGAAGGCTGGTACACCGAATTGACCAGGGTCATTCCCTCCGCTTCGGGGGAGCCGCCGGTGAGTACATCGTAAAGGAACAGCTGGAACGCCACTTTCGGACGCTTGGAATTGTCGCTTCCGAAGAGGGCTTCAACCGTTGAGGCTGCATTCTCATCGGTGATCTCAACCTCCTTGTCTTCCACCTTGCCTGTCTTGTAGTCCACGATCCTCAGTTCCCCGGGCAGGAAACTGTCCATCCTGTCGACGTATCCGATGAACTTGAACCCGTCGAAGTCCATCGAATATTCCTTCTCCAGCCCGATTATCCGGAACGAGCGCGTGCCGAGCCTGTCCATAAGTTCCAGGTCCCTCTGGAGAGTCTTGAGGACGTACTGCACTATGACCCTTTCCGTGACCAGGTCCCTTCCGGTGACTTCTATGGTGTTCAGCCTGGTAAGGATCAGGCTCCTGACACGCTTGCGGATATCCTCGCTGCGCTTCATCCAGGAGGCGATATATTCCCTGCCGATTTCTTTCAGGGCACCCGGGAACGATGCGTTCTTCTTCCTGTCGCCCATATCGTAGGAAGGATCCATAGCTCCTTCTCCCATATAAAGGGCCTGCATGGTGGAATGGTACACATCCCCTACCATCCCTGCGTCCAGGTCCTCGGCCACGACGGTCTCTTCCTTGAGCCCCGCTATCTTGGAATAATAGAACTTGGCCGGGCAGTCCAGGTAGGACTTGAGCGCCGAGGCAGAGAGGGTGGTATCCTTGAGGACGGACACGTCTCCTTCCGTCTTCGGAATATCGGTGTTGCCAGGGCGGACCTTCGCGCTGGACTTTACGAAACTCCTTTCCAAAGGGATGTCGTAATGGTACTCCAGCTGCTTGATGTAGCGGCTTTCCTCTCCGTTCTTGAGGCCCTCGGTCCTGGAATCGTATACGAGGGTCACTGTCTCCGCCCGCTGGATCATCCTGTAGAAATAATATGCCCAGATCGCATCCTGGTACTCATAGGTCGGGAGGCCGAAACCCTTCCTCAGCTCAGGAGGTATGAAAGACGAGCTTACGCTGCGGCGCGGGAATACTCCTTCATTGCACGAGAGTATCACCAGGTGCTTGAAATCCAGGGCCCTTGTCTCGAGTGGGCCCATTATCTGAAGGCCTCGCAGAGGTTCTCCGTTGAAAGGCACCGAAACCGGCCCCAGCAACTGTTCCAGGAGCCTGACGTAAGTGGCCGGAAGGACTTCCAGCTCCTTGCTTTCCAACTGGATGACGGTGTTCCAGGCTTTCCGCGCGAATTCCAGCTCAAGAGCCGAATCGGGATTCCCGGACATATATGAAGCGATTCCGCTTATCAGCGTTTTCTGGTAAGACGCGAATTCCCTGATCTGTGAGGACGAGGTGGATTTCGGGTCCCTTACGACAGGCTGGAATACCAGGTCGAATACGGGATGCCCGTTCAGGTCTTCCTGAGGAATGTAGTATTTCGCCCCGGCCTTGACTTTAGCGACTATGCCGGCGGCCTCTTCGTCAGCCTTCGTGATTTCCTTGAACACCCCGGAGGAGAAGACCGCCCAGACCTGGGTGTGGTAGAAATACCATTTCCCGTCCTTCTGGCGGAGGTGCATCTGGAGGGCCGAGACCAGGGTCAGGAAATCGAAGAATGCCGTCCCCCTCATCGGGTATCCCATCGTCACGTTGATGTCGTTTATCTGCGGCGGGATCGAGTTGAGCAGCGGGAGGAGCAGGCTCTCGTCCGGAAGGACAATGGCATATTCATCGCTGTCCACGAGGGTCGGGACGAGCTTGACCTGGCCGGTCGAAGACGGGGTACTGACCACCCGTATCCGCGGCTGCGGAAGACCATCCGGGTCCGGGATGAAGCTCTGGGGAAACTCCGCGACGTTGGCGGACATAAAGAAGGAGGAGTTGTTCCCGGGATCCCGGACCATATCCGAAGAATAGTCCCAGCAGAAGCCTGCAAGACCTGCGTCACGCATCCGCCGCATAACGGCTTTCTCGCACTCGTTCAATGCATTGAGCCCGACGAATACATATTCCTCGACATCCCCGAAAGCTGAATGCAGGATATCGGAGGCGGCCTCGGTCCTGATCCTTTCGGCAAGGCTGCGATAGGCCATCCCTTCGTACGACATTCCCTTGTCCAGCAGGGATTTACGGAAGTTCCTGTAAAGCGGAAGGAGGATCTGCCATATCCGGAAGAACCTTTCCTTTACGTTCGGGTCGTCGGAATCCGGATCCACGGTCAGACGGCCGGAGTCCCGGAAATGCTGGACGAACCTTTCGACAGCCTTCCTCT
The DNA here is from genome assembly GCA_017958985.1 of Bacteroidales bacterium. GTDB lineage: Bacteria > Bacteroidota > Bacteroidia > Bacteroidales > UBA932 > Cryptobacteroides. The sequence goes on along the minus strand of JAGDBQ010000130.1, from coordinate 6,578 downwards.
GGGTCTCCGTGAGGTAGGAATACGTGTCCTGGATCGCTTTCAGGTCGGCTATGTTGGCATACAGCCGGGCCGGATCCACCAGATACTTGTCCACATCGTCGAAGTCTCCGAGGAGGACGTCTCCCCAGAAGATGAATTCATCCAATGGCTCGGCTTTGGGGAACAGTTCCTTGTAACGGTCATAGAGTTCCAGCAGCAGAGTCACCCTGTCGGTGGCCTGGAAGCCGGAAATGGTATAGAAAAAGTCATTTATGGTCATCATTCCCGGCGCTGCGACCGGGACTCCTGAAGCCTTGACTTCTTCACCCAGGTACTTCGTGAAGAATACCTGGCTGCGACGGTTCGGGAATATGAACTTCCTGCGGGAGATATCCCCTGCAGAGTAATAATGACGGACGACTTGGCGGAGGAAAGGTATCATCCAAGGTATGCTCCCGTATCCTTCAGTTCCTTACGAAGTACGTCCACATCCAGGGCTGAAGGCGGTACACCCTGCCTCAAAGCGAGCCTTGCCGCCCTTCCCGCAGCCTCACCTACCGCCATACAGGTCGACATCACCCTGGTGGATGCCATCGCCTCGTGGGTATATCCGCTGCACCGGCCTGCTACGAGCAGGTTCCCGACGCCCTTGGGAATCAGGCATCCGTACGGGATGTCGTAATTGTCGGTCGCAAAGACCATCGTGCAGTCACCGCCTGTGGAGTGGTGAATGTCGAGGGGATAACCTGCTACCGCGATACAGTCGGGGAATCTGCGGCTCGAGATGATATCCTCGCCCGTCAGCATATATTCACATTCGGTCTGGCGGCTTTCGCGTATTCCCATAAAAGGAGAGACCCTGTCCACCCAGGCTCCGGCAAAGCCGGGAACGAAACGGCGGAGGTACTCGGTGATTACGCGCATCTGGTCGCGAGCGATTATCTCTCCGCGCGTATAGCTCTCAGGAAGAGTGGAATCCGTGCCGCTGACCCTGGTCATATTGACCCAGATCTCGTCGCTGGCGAGACCTGTGATGAGGATCGTACGGGCTACCGGGATGTCCAGTCCGGCAGCCTGGGCCTTGAGTATCTGGTTCCTGAGGCCCACCGTGATGAACTTGTCCCTCTTGAACTGCTCGTGCGGCATAGTGTCCATATCGAATTCTTCCGGATGGTTGACGATGGCATCCCGGAGAGCATCCACGTCCACGCCTCTCATACTGTACATAAGGGTAGGCGGCTGCATTCCTCCGTCGCTGTCTCCCTTGAACATACGGACTCCTGCCCTGCAGGCCACGTCCCCGTCTCCGGTACAGTCGATCACGGTCTTTGCCAGTATGGCTTCACGCCCGGCCTTGCTCTCGATGAACACTCCCTTGACCACGTTCCCTTCCTTGACCACGTCGGAAGCGAATACATAGAACAGAACCTCCACTCCCTTTTCCTTCATGATCTCGAGGGCGACATCCTTGTCAGCCTCCGGGTCGGTCATAGTGAAGCTCATATGGAGCTTGCAGGGATAATGAGGAGTGGCCGCACCGCGTTTCCTCAGCCTGTCCACGAAGTCCTGCGGAAGGCCCTTGACACACTGCTTGCCGTTCACGTCGAGGAATGCAAGTATCGGGAGACCGATGGTGAGGTTGCCTCCAAGATAGCCCCTGCTCTCGATCAGCATAACCTTAAGTCCTTCTCCTGCAGCAGCTTCCGCCGCCATTATTCCGGCAGGGCCACCGCCTACTACAAGGACGTCGACCTGTGCCCTTACGGGTGTTTCCCTTGCGGGTTCTGATATCTTTATCATCTTTCGTTGAATTTAACTGTTTCTACGTATCTTATACATCTTTGCGCCAATATCCTTTCCTTCGACGGGTCAGGTTCGAACGAATTCAGGACCGGAGGACACATCTCCTTCTGGGCGGAAACCACGTCAGGATACAATCCCGCCATCACTGCTCCGTTGACAGCTGCTCCCGTGGCGCCGGCGTTCATTGCGGCGGACACATTTATCCTGCGGCCAGTCACATCTGCGAGCATCTGCATCGCGAACGGGGATTTCCTGGATACACCGCCCACCGCCACAAGTTCTTCGACAGGCACTCCATTGGACTCCATATGGTCGATTATCACCTTGGTGGCGAAAGCCGTCGATTCCACGAGGGCATAATAGAGTTCAGGAGCCGTCGTGGACAGTTTCAAGCCACTGAACGAGGCTGAAAGGGAACTGTTCAGGAAAGGGGTACGCCTTCCGTTGAGATGGTCGGTGGCAAGCGGGGAATCCACATCCGGGACTACCTTGGCAGCCTCATCGTTGAGTACGGAGAGCAGCTTGTCCATCGCTGCGGCACGTTCCTTTTCAGGAAGGAACTTCTCCAGCGGCCATCCCAGCAGTCTCTTGAACCACGCGAACGCGTCGCCATAGGCGGAGAGACCGGTCTCGAATCCGTCACATCCTGGCAATATCATTCCGTTTACCTGACCGAAGACCCCGGGTACGATCCTCCCGAGGATTACTTCGTCAGGGACTACGTTCATAAAGCAAGCCGAGGTTCCCAGGTTCATAACCATCCTCCCCGGCGCTGCTCCGGCTCCTAGGGCACCGGAATAACTGTCTATGTTACCTACTCCTACGAATACTTTCCCGGACAGCCCGAGCTTGTCGGCCCACTCTGGGCAAAGGGTGCCCGCAGCCTCCTGGCAAGGATAATTCCTCTTCGGAAGACGCTTCAGGAACGGGACCAGGACAGGGTCCAGGGCATTGAAGAAAGCCTCAGGCGGAAAGCCGCCCCATCTTTCCGACCACATCCACTTCCCCTGGGCAACCGAATGCCCCATCTTCAGGGAATCGACGCCGGTGCATCCGGTCAGGACTGCAGGGATGTAGTCGCAGAGTTCGATCGCGGAGAAGGCATCTTCCCTCAGACGGGGAGACCTCCTTAGGACGTGGAGCATCTTCGACCAGAAATTCTCGGGTCCGTAAAGCTTTCCGGAATGATCGGCATAATTCACCGGGAAGTTTGGCAGCAATGCGTTGATTTCCTGCGACTCGGCTTCTCCAGTGTGGTCTTTCCACAGGATGAACATCGCATCGGGATCATCTTCGTGCCCGGGCGTGAGGCAGAGCGGAGTCAGGCTGGCGTCCGTAAGACAAGGAGTGCTTCCCGTAGTGTCGGCCGCGATGGCCACTATCGCATCCTTGTCCGGGCAATCGCTTATCACCCCCTTCAGGACTGTTTCGACCGCTTCCAGATAATCCAGCGGATGCTGGCGGAAACGGGCCTCGGCCGGGTCGCAATAAAGACCTTCCGACCACCTTGGATAAGGACTGGTGCATACCGATATTTCCCTGCCTGCCTGAGGACCTGCGGCTTCGTAAAGCACAGCCCTTGCGGAATCTGTACCCAGGTCCATTCCGATAGTATATTTCCTGTCTTCCATATCAATGTAAAAATACTCAATAATTGGGATAATCGGAAATTTTTGACTAAATTTGATAAAAATCAAACCACAGGAATGAAGGCTAACAAAACCAGGATCACGGCCTTGGTCATCGCCTTCCTGCTGCCGGTCTGGCTCCCTGCCCAGACTGTCCGGGAAGAGATAGAAGCCAACCGGGACAAGGCGGGTTACGTATATTCGATGTATGACTTCGACACTCCCGCCATAGCGAAGGCCCCTAAAGGCTACAAACCTTTCTACATAAGCCACTACGGACGCCACGGAGCCAGGTTTTCAGGTTCCAACTCGGAATTCGTCAAGGTCAGGAGCATACTGCTCGCCGCTTCGAGGGAAGACAACCTGACCGATCTGGGAAAGGATGTGTTGCGGAGGTACGAGACCGTATTCCCTTTGGTGGACAACCACGCCGGCGACTTGACCCGTAAAGGGTATGCCCAGCAGAAGAAACTGGCTGCAAGGATGATGCGCAACTTCCCGGAAGTGTTCAGGAAGAAAGGCAAGGTGCACGTGGATGCGCGTTCCACGACTAGGGCGCGCTGCATAATGTCGATGGCGGCTTTCTGCGAGGGCCTGAAGGAAAAGTACCCCGGAATCGGGATAACCAGGACCACCGGTGCGTCTGAAATGGCGGTCCTGAACCCCTTCACTGAATACAATCCGGAGATGGAGCCCCTCAAGCCCCTGACAGACACCCTTACGAAAATCATAGATGAATATTCCGAAAGGGTCGTGGATCCGCACGCTCCCCTCACAAGGCTGTTCAAGGATGTGTCCGGGATCGCCCGGTTCGGCAGCGAGAGAGAGATCGAGTCGATGTTCTACCGCACCGCATCGTTTATCCAGAACACTGATTCGGAAGCTCGTTTCTGGGATATATTCACTCTGGATGAGATGGTCGCCCATTCGAAGGTCTCGAACTGCAACTACTTCCTGCTTTACGGTCCTGACACACTCTACCAGGGTGGCAGGAGGTGGTCTTCTATCCATCTGACGATGGAGGATATCATTTCAAAGGCGGTGCAGGACATCGCTTCCGGAGAAACAGATGTCAGGCTGCGCTTCGGGCACGACATTATGATCATCCCGATGCTGGCCTTCCTTGGAGTCGAGGGCTGGGACAAGCCTATGGCTTCGCTTGAGGAAATTGCCGAGGGTTGGCACTGCAACCGGGTACCGGTAGCTTCGAACATCCAGTTCGTTTTCTACCGCAACAAGAAGGACGACATACTCGTAAGAGTGTTGTACAATGAACGGGACATCGAACTTCCAATCGGATCCACGATGGCTCCGTTCTACAACTGGACAGACTTCAAGGCATTCTGCGACAGGCAGATAGCCTTGACTCGGGAATTGGTTTCGAATACTAACAACTGATCATTACGATGCATAGGAGATTGTTTTCCATACTGTCAGTCCTCCTGGCGTGCTGTTTCTGCGCAGCCGGGCAGGATGCTTACCAGGATGTCAGGCAGGATGTCCGCAAAGCAGGGAACATTTATTACGTGAGCGATTTCGCGGACAGGGACCTTACTGCTCCTCCGAAGGGCTACAAGCCGTTCTACATAAGCACATACAACCGCCACGGTGCCCGATACCTCCTGGAAGAGTCTTATTATGACAAGATCAGGAATACGATAGAGGATGCGGCTTCCGCCGGGAACCTCACGCCCGAAGGCAAGAAACTGAGAGAACGTTTCCTTGCCGTCTATCCCTCGGTGAAGGGACGGGGAGGAGAACTGACGGCGCTGGGGTCCGAGCAGATGAGGACCCTCGCGGAGAGGATGTATTCCAATTATCCCGGAGTATTCCGCCGCAAGGGAGCACATATCGAGGCTTTCGGTTCGACCTTGAACAGGACTATGCTCAGTATGAACGCTTTCTGCGAGGCGCTCAAGGAAAAGAGACCCGACCTTGACATTAGTCAGGAGACCGGCTATGCCTTCCTGCCTTTCCTCAACCCCCATTCCGGAAACTCCCCTTACACGACTTCGTTCGACAAGCGGAACCGGAGCGAGGAAGGTGACTGGTATATCCCGTATGTCGAGTTCTGCAAACGCAAGCTCGATGTCGATGGATTCATTGGACGGTATTTCCTGAATCCGGCCAAGGTGGACGGAAGGCTGTCCTTTATGCAGAGGCTTTTCGACTTCGCCTGCGACGGGCAGTGTATGGATGAGGATCCGGGGTTCCTGGACTTGTTCACCCAGGATGAGATACTGAAACTCTGGGAATGCGACAACCTGAAATACTATATCTGGAAGGGGCGAAGCGACGAAAGCTACGGACTTCCCTGGAAGGCCACCTGGAGTATGCTGGACGATATAATCAAGAAAACGGACCAGGACATCGCAGATGGCACGGCGGCACGCCTCCGTTTCGGCCACGACGGGTGCATAATGTCGATGTTCTGCCTGATGGGCATAGACGGATGGGCGTACAAGGCACCTGACTTCGACTCGGTGAAAGACACCTGGAAGTCATACGAGGTGCCGATGGCAGCCAATGTCCAGATGGTATTCTACAAGAACCGGAAGGACGATGTGATATTCAAGATGCTTTTCAACGAAAAGGATATGGAGCTTCCGCTCGAGAGCGTGAGCGGCCCTTACTATCGTTGGAGCGATTTCAAGGAGCATTATATTCCTGTGGTTGAAGCTGCAAGGAAGGATCGGGAGTCCACTCCGGTTCCTGTCGTCCTGACGGGCTCCGTGACCTGCGAGGGCAAGCCTGTGCCTGGGGTACACGTCTCCGACGGCATCCGGGTAGTCAAGACGGACAAGGATGGCAGGTACAGTATGTACAGCGACAAGAGGCAGGGCTTCGTATTCATAAGCACTCCATCCGGCTACGTTGCCACGAGCAGGGACGGCCTCCGTCCGGACTTCTACGCCAGGCTGACAGAACCTCTCGGGGTCAGGGAAGAACACGATTTCACCCTGAAAAAGGAGAACCAGGATACGTATTCCATAATCTACTTCACGGACGCCCATCTTACGAACGCGGATTTCAAGCCTGACCTGAAGGAGTTCAGGGAGACTGCGATGCCGAACATTCGGAAGCAGTTCGAGAGACTGTCCGCCTACGGGCCGGTCTATACCGTGAACCTCGGCGACCTTGCCCACGAGCTGTACTGGTATTCCTTCG
>JAGDBQ010000129.1 GCA_017958985.1 Bacteroidales bacterium | reverse complement strand
ATCCCATAGACATTTGGGGAATATCTGCCCGAAGCGATGCCTTCGTCAAGGGTCCTCCGGACATCCGGAAGTGTTTCGTCACGGAGCCTGCCAACGTCATAGGCGCTCTGGCACTGAGGGTCCGCCATAATCAGAAGCGTGAAGTTATCTTCTTGTGCGTCAAGTGGTTCCAGAGAGAAGTCGTGCCTGTCAAGCTTGGAAGAAGCATTCCTGTAGGCATAGAATGCCGGGGCTCCCGTCTCATCCTGGGCCATACGGAATCCGGAAGGGGTCCGGTACCATACGGTACGGGCCCTCGGGTCAGCCTTCATCTGGTAAACTCCCCTCTTGTCGGTGACGGTGAAACCATAGCCGTCGGAGACGGCGACACCCTTGATGCCTTTGCCGGTACGTGAATCTGTGATGACCCCTGCCAGGTCGTTCCCTTTGCGGATCCTTGTCCCTCCTATCCTTTCCGCGAAGGCGGAAGTGGACAGCGTCAGGAATATGACGGCAATATTCAAGAATTTCATCTCTGCTTCGTTTAATCTTACAAAAATAGTAAATTTGCTGCAAGAATCGGACTGATATATAACTATAGATATGACTGTACAGGAACTTCTCAAGAAATGCCAGGCGGAGAAAACCGCAGTGCTCGCAACGAATTTCTACAATTTCGAGACGCTTACCGCAGTGATGAAGGCGGCAAGCAAGGTCCAGGCTCCGGTGATGCTCCAGCTGACCCGCAGTTCCATCGACTATATGGGATTGAAGGTAGCTGTCCGTATGGCCCGCCAGGCCATAGAGGACTACGGAGTGCAGGGTTGCATACACCTTGACCACGGCCCGTCCGTCGAACTGGTACAAAGATGCCTGGACGAAGGCTTCGAATCCGTAATGATAGACGCCAGTGAAAAACCATTCGAAGAGAATGTAGAGACTACTTGCAAGGTGGTCGAAATGGCCAAGCCATACAAGGCTTCCGTCGAGGCTGAACTGGGTTACGTGGCCAAGCTCGGGCAGGAGCAGGGAGGAGGATTCACCACTCCTGAAGACGCTGCCAGGTTCGTTCAGGCGACCGGCGTGGACGCCCTTGCAGTCGCAATCGGATCCGCGCACGGATTCTACAAGCTCCCTCCGCACCTGGATATTCCTAGACTTGCAGCCATACACGCGGCCACTCCTGTATGCCTGGTCCTCCACGGCAGTTCCGGCATCCCTCACGACCAGGTGCGTGAAGCCATCGCCAACGGCATAGTGAAAGTCAACCTCGCCACCGAGATCAAGGACACCTTTATGCGCGCCCTCAAGACCGTCCTGACGGAGACAAACGAAATAGACCTCCGGAAGGTATTCCCGAAGGCCGTGGATCCCGTCGTGGATCTTCTCTGCGAAAAGTACAGGATGGTGGGGACCGCCGCTATTTGATCCTCCCCGGGTTTTCCTGGATGAACTTCTCCCAAGTTGAAGAACCTTTCAGCTTCGCAAGAGGATTGGAAGTGGTATAGTAATGGCACAAAGCGATCGCCAGTGCGTCGGTCGCATCCAGATGCTCGGCTTCAAGGGTGATGTCCAGCGTCTTGCGCAGCATCGTGCAGACCTGCTCCTTGGAAGCCGCACCGTTGCCTGTGATAGCCTGCTTCGCCTCGCGGGGGGCATATTCGTGGACCGTGGAGATCCCGTTCTCGAGCGCCGCTATCATCGCGGCTCCCTGAGCCCTGCCGAGTTTGAGCACCACCTGCGCGTTCTTGCCGTAGAAAGGCGACTCCAGAGCCATCTCGGTACCGTGGTACGTCTTGCAGACCTGGGATACCGTCTCGTATATCTGGCGGAGCTTGGCATAGGTGTCCGTATCCTTCCTCAGGTCAAGCACCCCCATATCGACGAATACCGGTTTGCCGCCGATGACGTCAATGACCCCGAAACCCAGCAGACGGGTTCCGGGGTCTATTCCTATGATTGTTCTCTTGTCCATAATCTTGCTTATGGACACAAATTTAATCAATCTTGTCGAATCCCGTATAAGGACGCAGGACTTCAGGGATGATGATGCCATCCTCTGTCTCGTTGTCTTCGAGGAGAGCTGCGACGACACGCGGGAGGGCGAGGGAGCTTCCGTTCAGCGTGTGGCAGAGCTGTGTCTTGCCATCGGCATCGCGGTAGCGCAGATGGAGCCTGTTGGCCTGGAAGGTCTCGAAGTTGGAAACTGAAGAAATCTCCAGCCAGCGGCCCTGTGCTGCGGACCAAAGCTCGAAGTCATAGGTGATGGCCGAGGTGAAGCTCAGGTCACCGCCGCAGAGGCGGAGGATCCTGTACTTCAGGCCGAGGCTGCACACGAGCTTCTCCACGTGGGCGACCATCTCGTCGAGGGCAGCGTAGGAATTCTCCGGCTTCTCGATCCTGACGATCTCAACCTTGTCGAACTGGTGCAGACGGTTCAGGCCCCTGACATCCTTGCCATAGGATCCGGCCTCGCGGCGGAAGCAAGGAGTGTAGGCGGTCAGCTTCTGAGGGAATTCGTCATTCTGGAGGATGACATCCCTGTAGATATTGGTCACGGGGACTTCAGCCGTCGGAACGAGATAGAATCCGTCCAGCCCGACGTTGTACATCTGGGCCTCCTTGTCAGGAAGCTGTCCGGTACCGTAACCGGATGCCGCATTGACCAGCACCGGAGGTTCGACCTCCCTGTAGCCGGCTGCAGTGTTGAAATCGAGGAAATAGTTGATCAGAGCCCTCTGCAGCTTTGCACCCTTGCCCTTAGAGACAGGGAATCCGGCTCCCGTGAGCTTGACTCCGAGATCGAAGTCGATGATGTCATACTTCTTGGCAAGCTCCCAGTGAGGAAGAGCGTCCTGCGGAAGATGGACTTCCGGGCCACCGGTCTTGACGATCTGGTTGTCTTCAGCGCCCTTGCCAGGCACGACCAGGTCGCACGGCATAT
>JAGDBQ010000016.1 GCA_017958985.1 Bacteroidales bacterium | reverse complement strand
CTGTGATTGTTTTTGCCATTGCGGTGATGGCTTTCGGCACGATGGCTTGTTCGTCAGGCAAGTCGGACGAGGACACGCAGTGGGCGACGATAGGGAAAACGGAGCCTCAGACGTCGGCTCACAAGATGCCTCCGGTCTCGAAACTCCGCTTGGACGGGACGCTCCGAGGAACGGTGAAGGACGAAGAAGGCCAGCCGTTGCAGGGTGTAACGGTGTATGCGCTCATCCCGGGTGACCCGCATGTTTTCGGAATGATGACGGACGCCGCCGGGCAGTATGAGATCAAGGTCCCGAAGAAACGGGCGACGGAGGTCTATTTCTCGCTGCTGGGCAAAGAGAAAGTCACCCTGCCCATAGGAAAGAAGAAAAAGATCGATGTTGTCCTGAAAGACGAGGCGCTGGAACTGGACCCCGGCTATCTCGACCAGCCGGCCGGCGCCTTCCGCATTGTTCCACAGAATCAATGAAAACACGATATGAAAAAGGTCATTATTGCATTTGCTTTCTCATCTCTGATGCTCGCAGCCGGGTGCGGTGAAATAATGCCGCAGAAGGTTGACTTTCCCCATTATGGATTCCGGAATGCGCCATCTCAGGAGATTGTCAGCATCGAACGGACGGACACGGCTACCGTTTTTCACATGAAGTCTTTTTTCAACCCCCATATGTGGATACGGATTGCGAAGTGTACTTATCTCACCGATGGAAAACACCGGTATGCCTTGTTGTCGGCGGAAGGCATCACTCCGGGTGAGGAGTTGTATATGGATGAAAGCGGTCAGGCTGAATACACTCTTTATTTCGAGCCTGTCGGCCCTAGGAAACGTTACATCCATTTCATCGAGGGCAAGAACAGCGGAGGAGCCTTCAATTTCTACCAGATCGATCTCAGCGGCAAAGCTCCGGAGGTCTCCAAGACTGATCCACTGCCAGACACCCTTCCTGAGCCTTCATTCAGTATCGGGCGGAGCACCATCAATATCCGGTTTCCCTTCAGTATGAAGGGCCTTGATCCGGTTTCGATGACGCTTTACGTTAACACTTTCCTGCCCGGAAGCCAGGAAGAGTATGAGTTAGAGACCGATGCCGACGGAAAAGCCTCAGTATCATTCGATCTATACGGACCCGCCACGGCGATTCTCTGTTCTGCGAATGATTATATGCTCTCCAGACCTTTTCTCCTGGAACCCGGGGAGGTGAGTCACATCTCCTTTGACGGAAGCTTGCGTTTCCTGACAGAAGATCGTTTTTCCTTGGAGACAAATCCTTCCCGAGACTATTATGACGGGCAGGAATACACTTTCAATGCTTTCGATGGGACTTTTGCAGCTGAAGCGAAGAGCGCTTCTGATTTTGCGGAAGTGGTCCGGGAGACCTACGAAGCCAAGCAAGCTGCACTTGCAGCCAAAGATAGCCTCCCTTCCCTTGTCAGGGATTATTTGGATAAGTACATCAAGGCTGAAGCGGCAAATGCCATGAACTCTGCAGATTTTATCCGAAAAATCCAATACTCTCTGAAAAACGGGACAGAGGAAGGTTATGAGCACATAACGTTTTCCGACGAGGATATATCCTTCTTAAAAGATTTGGGCTTGAATGATAAACGCATGCTCTATATCGATCACTCCCGACTTAGTCCGGACCTTGCCAGCCGTATCGATCCGGAGGCTGACGGCTGGCAGGGACAATACGCAGTGGCTGCCCCATTAATCAAGAAAGTCCAGTCCGGCCTGACCTTGGACGATAAGGACCTCGCTACCTTAAGCTCCCTGAAGGAACCGATCTTCATGAACACTATCCTCGCTATACAGGAGAAGGTACAGGAGACGCTGGCGAAGACTACAGACAATATCCGAGAGATTCCTGCCGACAGCACAGATCCCTTGGGTGACATCCTGAAAGAATATGCTGGGAAGACCGTCTTGGTCGATTTCTGGGCTACTTGGTGCGGCCCCTGCAAAGCAGCCCACAAGATTCTGGAACCGATGAAGGATGGTGTCTTGAAAGACATCTGTTTCGTCTATGTCACCAGCCCGACATCTCCTCGAGCGAAATGG
>JAGDBQ010000128.1 GCA_017958985.1 Bacteroidales bacterium | reverse complement strand
GCCGCCAGCACTCCCACTATCATCAATCCCCGGACTCCAGTAGGAATATGGTTCTTGATATACTGGGGGAATATGTCCCTGGCATCAGTGAAGAAACTCGATGCGTTTCCGGCCCTGTCGACGAATGCGGCAGCAGCCGGATCGTTGATGTACTTTACGAACAGCAGGGATCCGATGAACAGGAAGGTCAGTACGATCGGCATCGCAAGGAGCTGTGATTGGATCAGGGAACGTCCGGCCTGTTTTACATCTTTGCAGGAGAGCTGCCTCTGGACGAAGTCATGGTCCGTGGAAAACTGGGCAATCTTGAAAAAGGCTACTCCGATCACTCCACCGAGGATGGTGTACGGGAGATCCATCCTGAGCGAGGGGTCGAACATCTTCACCTTGCTTCCTGGAGACCAGCCATACAGAGTGCCGTCGGCTGCCATCCCGGCTGCGGCTCCCGGATCCTTGACCATTCCCCCGGCAGTGAGAGTATGCCATATTTCCCTGAAAGGGATGCCGTCAATCGAACAATAGATCAATACCATGGCTATCAGGCCGGTAAGCATGATCAGGATCGTTTGGAAGGTATCGATGTAAATCAAGCCTTTGATACCTCCCATGATGGTATAGAATGTCGATATCGCCCCCAGGATGATGATCGACCACACCAGGAAACTGAAATGGATGTTGCCGAAGAGGATAACCGACACTGCAATTGCGGCTATGAACAGCCTGGAGCCGGAAGTGAAGAGTTGACCGATCAGGAACATAAGGCTGTTAGCCCTCTTCGCAGTCTCTCCGAAGCGGTCTCCTATGTACCCATAGATGGTTATCGTCTTGGCATTATACAGTTTCGGAAGGATCAGCGCAGCAACCAGAGTACCACCGATGACGGCCCCGATCAGATTCAGGACATACGTCAGGTTCGTGTTGAATCCAAGTTCCGGGGATCCTACGAAGGTCCCGGCACTGATCGCAGTACCGGTCGCGGAAATAGCCACAAGCCATCCCGGCATGGAACGGCCGGCAAGGAAATAATCCTCGATATTCCTGCTCTTCCTGGAAAAAACGTACCCGATGGTAATCAGAGCACCTATGAAAAGGACTACAATTATCCAGTCGATGATTGCCATGGCGTCTGCCGTCAACGATCCTCCGCCTGATGTCCGGTACGGTCTATCTGGTGATAGAACTGCGTGTATGGAACATCGGTACGTCCCGTTCCTTTCTTCATCAGTTCCACCAGATCCTGAAATGCAGTCTGGTAGATGTCGCGGGGCAGAAGGCCCTTCTTGGTGCAGATGCTGGCAGCCATTCCGACTACCTCACCCATCATTGCACAGGTGCGCATCACCCTTACGGAACCGAGGGCCACGTGGGTCACGCTGATATCCCTGCCCGCCATGAACAAATTGGCTATATCCCTGGAATAAAAGCACCTGTATGGGATGGCATAAGGGTCTATAGGAGTCAGGACTCCGATGGACATCCACTCCTCTCCAGGATATTTGCCCGCATTGCGAGGGTCCGGGAAGTGCTGGTCGATGCGCCACGTGGTAGTACAGGTACCGTCCTCGTAAGGGATCGGCCTGGTAAGGTCCTGTTCGCGAAGCACAAGGTCTCCGAGAATCCTGCGGCTTTCGCGTTTCCCCGAAACATGGGAGACCCAAACCAGATGGGTACATTCCCAGTCTTCCTTTTTGGCGAGGCGGTTCTTGCAATAAGAGAAAGTGCTGTAGGCCACGTACATACCATAGTCCCTGATCTTCTCGGCATCAGCAACCTGGTCATCGTTCATTCCGACTTCCCAGTACCAGTTGGCCCGGTGGACAGGCTCGACAGTCGTTTCATCCAGTTTCAATCCCCAGTCAAATGAATCCGGGAAAGTGCATGGGGTGTTCCTGTCTTCGCAATACCATTCCAAGCTGGCGCCCATGGTGAAGCCATCTGCTTTTTCAGGAGCCTGAGACTCCCCGTATTCCGACCTTGCTTCACGACCCATCATGGTCCTCGCGCCAGCCATCACAGCCAGGTGGGCATCGCCGGTACAATCAGCGAATGTATATCCGGAGACACGGATCCTGTCCTGCCTGGTCGCCTCAACTGCAGTAACTGACACAATCTTGCCACCTTCCGTTTGGGCGGAATCCACGGTGTATCCGGCAAAGAGGGTGATGTTCTTTTCGGCAGCGATCACGTCCCATTTCTTCCAGTCCTGGTAATGATGTGCCCCCCGTGCGTTTCCGAATCGGTCCGGGCCTATTTCATTTAATATATAACCAAGTGAAGGATAAGGATTTACATTAATCTGTCCTCCCAATCCAACCCGAACTTCCGAGGAATTGTTTCCCCCAAGGATATAGCGGTCCTGGATCAAAGCCACTTTAATTCCAAGGCGCGCGGCGGCGATGGCGGCACAAAGGCCGGACATTCCCCCTCCTACCACCACAAAGTCGAATGTCCCCTTGTCTTCGACAGGAGCAGGGAGCAATTCTTCCCTGAGTTCCTTGTAAGATTCAAGACTGCTTCCAGGGGTTTCACTGCTGGTAGTCAGGAGTATGGCGTCACACCTCCCATCCAGGCCGGTGAGATCATGCAGCACAAGCTCATGTTTCCCTTTCCCGAGATGGTAATTCCCGCCCGGCTGCCAGCACCATCCGGCACGTTCACGAGGAGTTTCCCCACCGCATCCGATCCCGAATTCAGCAGGATCCTCCTGCCCGTCTATCCTTACACGGAATATTCCGGGAGTCTTTCCATCGCTCCAGAAGGCAGTCCAGTTCTTGGTCCTGACCCAGAGATGATAATCCCCTTCGCTGGCTATCTCGATCATGGTCCTGGCATCTTTCCCGAGAGGACGGCCCAAACCATGGGCAAGCAGATAGCTTGAACCCATCTGGAGTACGAACTGTTGCTCGACGGTCCAGTCTCCCAGATCGTCGAACCTGGTCGCCAAGACCATCAAAGAATCGTTCCTGTCCATAATATCAGAGCAGCTGGTCGGCGTGGGAGAGGAGATATTCTTCAGCCTCTACGTTCCAAAGCCCGTTGTGAGCCTTGCAGATGCGGTCGAGTTCGGCATATACAGGATTCGTCTTTCCCTTCTCTCCGAAATCCGAAATCGCCGTCAGAGGCATCTCCACGTGGGTATAGATAAGCTTCTTTCCACCCTTTATCTCCGGGAGATGGATGGTTGTCTCAGGGACTACGTTCAATCCGCCGATATGGGTCACGAGCCCTGCCGGGTCGAGTCCTTCGCTCATCATCTTGAGACCCTCCTTCATATCGTCGGTATTTCCACCGCTGGTTCCGACCACGTGGGTCAGGGCATAGTGGACGTTGTAGAAATTGAACGGGGCCTTGAAATCGGAACGGCCAGGACCGGAGAAGAAGTTGAGGCAGCCATCGAATCCAAGGATATCGTCGGCTTGCTCAACCACTGCCGGTACCGGAGCCATAACCACCACTTCGTCATATCCGGTTCCGCCGGAAATCTCCTTGAGGGTGGCCACAGGGTCTTCCAGTTTCCCGGTATTGATGTACCTGAGGTCTATCCCCCTGGATGCGGCGAATTCCACCGGATAGAGGTCGGCGGCGCGGTCAAGGCGGGCCTGGTCGATGTCGGTCACCACGAAGAGGGACGGATGACGGTCCTCGCGATGGAGGACGTAATTGATCATAGCGAGTCCCATCGGGCCCACTCCGGCGAGAAGGGCCATCTTGCCGTTCTCGCGGATATCCATCTGGTGCACGTATGATCCCTGCTTGACGTGATAGCAGGCGTGGATGGCACCGATCACACAGGAAAGAGGCTCGCTGAGAGAGGCAGGATAGAATCCCGGACCGTTGTAAGGCAGGAGGCAGCCCATCTCCATCACTTCACGGGGAATGATGATATATGTGGCATCGCCGCCGGCATAACGGTATGAATAACCCGGAGCGGAAAGCAACCCTACAGGCCCTTCAGGATGGTTCATTGCAGGCTGTATGGAGAACTTGTCTCCCTCCTTGAACTGATCCTTCCACTTCTCGCCGACCTTGATGATCCTGCCTGCGAACTCGTGACCCATAATGGTCGGGTTCTCAGCCACATCGTCGGGAATCCTCTTGTGGGCTGCGCCCTGGTGAGCCACCTTCCAGGTGGACATACACAGGCTGTCGCTTATGACCTCTGCCAGGATTTCGTCTTCCTTCATCTGGGGAAGCTCGAACTCCTCCAGCCTGAGGTCTTCGACACCATATAAACGTACTGCTTTGGTTTTCATTGTTTCGGACTGTTATTGATTACTACACTCCCCTGCCGGCGCGGATGATCTGCTGCGCAGTCGTCTGGTTGCTTGAAGGGACATAATCCTTGAGCGGGACGATCTTCTCGTTGATGGCATCCAGGAACCAGGATGGCTGAGGGAAGAAGGACTCCTCAAGTTCGTGGCAAGGGGTGATCCAGTTGCGGGAACCCAGTACCACAGGGGCGGCATCCAGATCGTCGAATGCCATCTCGGTGATGTTGGCCGCAAGGTCGTTGAGGTACGATCCGCGGGCGCAGGCATCCCCGGCTATGATGATGCGGCCTGTCTTCTTGACAGACTCGAGCACCTTAGCGTAGTTGAAAGGAACCAGGGAACGGGCGTCGATGACCTCGGCCTCCATCCCATACTTCTCCTTCAGCAAATCGGCGGCCTCGAGGGCACGGTACAATGTGGCACCGATGGAAAGGAAGGTAATATCCTTGCCTTCCCTCTTGATGTCCGGCTCGCCGATAGGAATCTCGTAATAACCCTCAGGCACTCCACCCTGATGGAACATCTCGCCCTTGTCGTATATCCTCTGGCTCTCGAAGAAGATGACCGGATCGGTACCCTGGAGGGCGGAATTCATAAGACCCTTGGCATCGTACGGGGTCGCAGGGAAGCATACCTTGAGGCCTGGTATATGCGTACACAGGGATGTCCAGTCCTGAGAGTGCTGGGCACCGTATTTGGACCCGACGGAAACCCTGACGACCACAGGCATCTTGAGGATATTGCCGGACATGGCCTGCCACTTCGGAAGCTGGTTGAATATCTCGTCTCCGCAGCATCCGAGGAAGTCGCAGTACATTATCTCAGGGATGACCCTTCCACCGCACATCGCATATCCGATAGCCGTACCTATGATGGCGGCCTCGGCGATAGGAGAGTTGAACAGGCGGTGGTATGGAAGAGCTTCGGTAAGGCCGCGGTATACGGCGAAAGCACCACCCCACTCACGGTTCTCCTCACCGTATGCGACGAGGGAAGCATCCTTGTAGAAACGGTCCACGATGGCCTCGAAAAGACCGTCCTTGATGTTGTAAACCTTCATCTTGCTGACCGGTTTCCCGTCCTTGTCGAGATAGAACCTCTCCTTGCCTGCGATCTGCTTGACACGGGGATTCTCCTCGAGAGGCATCAGCACGTCAGGCTTGGCATCGCTCAGGGAATCGATGCTCTGGTTGGAGAACATCATATCACCCAGCAGCTCGTCCTTGCCCTTGAGGTCCATCCTCGGAGAAAGGTCGAAATCGATGGCAAGCTTGTAGCACTCGAATATATTGGCGTTCACCTCATTGCGGATAGCGTCGAGGTCGGTCTGACCCACGAGTCCCGCCTCCTTGAGCTTCTCTCCGAAGGCTACGATGCAGTCTTCCTTCTCCCAGGCTGCGATCTCTTCCTTGGTACGGTATGAGCTCTGGTCGCTTGGAGAGTGTCCTGAATAACGGTAGGTCACGACATCGAGGAGAGCCGGGCCCTTCTTGTCGAGGAGGTATGCCTTCTTGCGCTCGAAAGCATCGATGACGGCCAGAGGATTGTATCCATCCACCCTCTCGGCGTTCATCGCATCGGCCTTGAAGCCCGAACCCAGGCGTGCAGGGAACGTATATCCCATTGTCTCGCCCTTGGTCTGGCCACCCATAGCATACTGGTTGTCCATCACGTTGAAGAGGACCGGCAGGCCTCCCTTCATATCACCTTCCCAGAGAGTGTTGAACTGGTCCATCGAGGCGAATGTCATACCTTCGAGGACAGGTCCGCGGGCCATCGCGCCGTCTCCGAGATTGGCCACGACTATACCCTTCTTGCGGTTGACCTTCTTGAACAGGGCGGCGCCCACGGCGATCGAGCCCGAACCTCCGACAATGGCATTGTTCGGATAGCTGCAGAAAGGAGTGAAGAACGTGTGCATCGAACCTCCAAGTCCCTTGTTGAAGCCGGTAGTGCGCGCGAATATCTCGGCCATTGCTCCATAGAGGAGGAAGCGGATTCCGAGTTCCTTGACATCCTTGCCGGAATATGCCTTCCTGGCTACGTCCAGGGTCGCTCCACCCCAGAACTCCTCCATGACTTTCTGAAGCTCTGCATCAGGCAGAATCTGGATGGACCGGAGTCCCTTGGCAAGGATCTCTCCGTGCGAGCGGTGGCTTCCGAATATGAAATCGTCGGTGTCGAGTGCATAAGCCATACCGACGGCGGCGGCTTCCTGTCCTGCCGAAAGATGGGCAGGTCCGGGGTTGTTGTAAGCTACATCGTGATATCCACCTGTAGTCTTGACCGAATTGAGCATCGTCTCGAATTCGCGGATATATGACATATCGCGATAGATGCGAAGGAGATCCTCCTTGGTGTAATGTCCTCCTTCGATTTCTTCCTTCACCGTCTTCTTGTACTGCATCACCGGAATCTCAGGGAGCTTCAGTACGTGCTCCGCAGGACGCAGTGTCTCGTTGGGATCGATGTAAAGTGCTTTTGGCATATCGTTGTTGTTTATTTGGTTTTACTTGATTGAAAAAGCGGCCTCCTTGATGATTTCGGAAACGGTCGGATGAGGGAAGACTATCTCCCTGAGCTGTTCGAGGGTCATTTCAGTCTCTATGGCGATGCATCCGCTCTGGATGATCTCCGAGCAAGGATTGCCGAGCATATGCATTCCGAGGACCTCGTGATGCTTCTTGCCTACGATGATCTTGCATATTCCCTCGCCTCCTTCATTCTCGGCGACGAACCTTCCGGAGAATGCCATCGGAAGCTTGACCACTGAATATTCCTTGCCGGAAGCAGCCGCCTGTTCCTCGGTAAGTCCGACTCCGGCGACTTCCGGATTGGTATAGACGATTCCGGGGATGGCGTCGTAACGCATATGGTCTTCTTTCCCGAGGATGTTGTTGACTGCGACTTCCCCTTCGCGGCTTGCAGTGTGGGCCAGCATGGAGAAACCTGTGACATCGCCCGCGGCGTAGACGCCGGGGATATTCGTACGCATCTTGTCATCCACCTTGATGCCGACCGGCTTCCCGGCCTTGTTCTCGAGGAATGCGACTCCGAGATTCTCCAGGCCGAAGCCCTGTAGGTTGGCCCTGCGGCCCACCGAAACCAGGATCTTGTCCCCGGAAACTCTCTGTACGTTGCCGTCCGGATCCTCATATACCACCGTGTTCCCTTCGATGCCGGTCACCTTGCTCCTGAGGCAGAAGGCAACGCCCTTCTTGGCGTATATCTTCTGGAGCAGGGCGCTGATCTCGTCGTCAAGCGGACCGAGGATCTTAGGGAGCATCTCGATCACGGTAACCTTCGTTCCGAGGGTGCTGTAGAACGCGGCGAACTCCATTCCGATGACTCCGCCTCCGATGACTACCAGTTCCTCCGGCCTTTCTTCGAGCGAAAGGATCTCACGGTTGGTCACTATGACGTCGCCGGCTTCCTTAAGGCCCGGGAAAGGAGGGACTGCAGCTTCGGAACCGGTGCAGACCAGGAGGTTGCGGCCGACGTATTCCTGTCCTTCCGCCTCGACGCGGATACCTTCCGCACTGCGGCCGAGGATATTCGCGCTCGCTGCCACCACTTCGACTCCGTTGCCTCTCATCGCAGCCTTCACTCCACCTACGAGCTTCTTGACTACCTTGTTCTTGCGGGCCACGATCTCGCCATACTTGAACTCGGGCTCTGCTGAATAGACACCGTAATGGTCGCCCGTCTTGGCGTAATTGTATACCTTGGCGCTATACAGAAGGGTCTTGGTCGGGATGCAGCCTTCATTGAGGCAGACACCTCCCAGAGACTTCCTTTCGAAGAGAACCACTTTCAAGCCAGCTGCGCCGGCCCTTTCCGCAGCCACGTATCCGCCGGGGCCGCCGCCGATAATCATTAGATCGTACATTGCCATATAGTTTTGTTTTCAGATTCAGAATTCAACATCGAGGGTCTCGATCTCGACGGCCACCTGCTTGAGGAAGCGGGTGGCTTCTCCACCGTCGAGAGCCCTGTGGTCATAGGTCAGCGACAGGCCGAGATAAGGAACGAAAGCGATCACTCCGCCACCGATATCCTTCGGACGCGGGACTATGGTACCGACTCCGAGAATACCGCTCTGCGGGATGTTGATGACCGGAGTGAACCACTCCACTCCGAAACCTCCGAGGTTGGACACCGTGAAAGATGCCGCCTCCGCAGAAAGGAGGTCGGGATTGATGCTCCCCTTCTTGCAGTCATCGGCAACCTTCTTGAGCGCCTTGCTCAACGATGTGATATCGAGTTTCTCAGCGTGCGGGATGCAAGGAACCATAAGTCCCCTTTCCGTATCGACCGCGCAGCCGAGGTTGACCGTATTGAATATCCTCATTGAATCCCCGAGGCAGTGGGAATTGACCTTCGGGAACTTCTGGAGGGCTTTGATGACAGCGTAGCACACGAAGTCGTTGATGGTGATGTTCGCATCGATCCTGCCCTCTTCCAGGGCCTTCTTGGCTTTCTTGCGGAGAGCCTGGATGGTCCTTGCATCAGCGCCGAGCATATGGGTGAGCTGGGCGGAGTTCTGCAGGGAGTTGTACATCGACTTGGCGATCAGCTTGCGCATATTCGACATCTTCTCCACCGTGAAGTCCCCGTCCGAGGTCTGTGCAGGAGTCCATTCCTTAAGGTCGGATCCCTTCACCATCCCTCCGGGACCGGATCCGCGGAGAGGAGCCTGCCATCCACCTGCGCCGGCAATAGCCTTGGCGAGACCGGACAGCGGTGCGCCCTGGGCGGCTTCGATGTCGCGTGCGATGACCCTTCCGCCAGGACCCGATCCTGCTACCAGCTCCGGATCGATCCCTTTCTCGCGGGCAAGTTTCCTTGCACGGGGAGAGACCGGAGCACCGGGTACTGCCGCGGCATTCCCGTACTCAGGCTCGGCAGCGACAGCCTTCCCCTCTTCCACGACCTGAGCCTGTACTGTCTCGGACGGAGCAGGAGCAGGAGCCGCAGCTCCGGATGCGGGGGCGAACTCCTCGAAAGACTCGCCCGGCTCGCCGATGACCATAACGTTGGAAAGGCAAGGTATCTCATCGTTCTCGCTGTAGAAACAAGCCAGGACGGTACCCTCTACCTTTGACTCTTCATCGAAAGACGCCTTGTCAGTCTCATAACTGAACAAGACGTCGCCCACTGCCACCTTGTCACCTACCTTCTTCTTGAATTCCGTAACTATGCAGCTCTCAACAGACTGTCCCTGACGGGGCATTATTACAACTTGTGCCATTTATGATAGTTTTAATCATTACAAAGTTAAAATTTCTATCTGAGATAAAAAAGGCTTATATTTGTAGGAATGCTGAGAAAAAGCATAAATCAAATTCAAAATATCAAATAAAGAAATGCAATCGAAAGAAGATCTGAAAAAGATTGCCTCCCAGATCAGGAGAGACATCATCAGGATGGTCGTCGAGGCTAAGTCCGGGCATCCCGGAGGGTCTATGAGCAGCACCGATTTCATGACGGCGCTTTACTTCAACGTAATGGAGCAGGACCCTGCCGTTTGGACACGTGACGGAAAGGGACAGGATATGTTCTACCTGTCCGCCGGACATCTTACTCCGATGTACTATTCAATCCTTGCAAGGGCCGGTTATTTCCCTACATCCGAGCTTGGCAGCTTCCGGAAGTTCGGCAGCAGGCTCCAGGGACATCCTTCCATCAGGAAGGGCCTTCCGGGAGTCACCCAGACTGCCGGTTCCCTGGGACAGGGCCTCTCTGTGGCTGTAGGTTCCGCCCTGGCCAAGAAAGCCGACAAAGACCCTCACACGGTCTATTGCCTCTGCGGGGACGGAGAGAGCGAGGAAGGAGAAATCTGGGAAGCCGCTTTGTTCGCCGCCCACCACAAGGTGGACAACCTCATCGCAATGACGGACCGTAACTTCCAGCAGATCGACGGAAACACTGAAGATGTCGGCGGACTCGGAGACCTCGAGGCCAAATGGAAAGCTTTCGGATGGGAGACCATAGTCGCTGACGGACACGACTTCGACGCGATACTGGACGCCTTCGCCAAGGCCAAGGCTGCCAGGGGCAAAGGCAAGCCGGTGATGATACTGTTCATCACGGAGATGGGACACGGAGTCGACTTTATGGCCGGCACCCACAAATGGCACGGCAGCGTACCGAACGAGGAGCAGTGCAAGAGCGCCCTGAGCCAGCTTGAAGAGACATTGGGAGACTATTAAAATCGAGCAGGATATGAAAAAATACACTGACAAAGGAAAGAAAGACACTCGAAGCGGTTTCGGACAGGGACTCCTGGAAGCCGGGAAACTCAACCCGAAGGTAGTGGCTCTCACCGCAGACCTTAAAGGCTCCGTCAAGATGGACGCCTTCGCCGCCGAATTCCCTGACAGATATTACGAGTGCGGCATCGCCGAAGCGAATATGGTGGGTGTAGCTGCCGGTATGGCCATTTCCGGCAAGGTACCTTTCATCGGCTCCTTCGCTGAATTCGTGACCGGAAGGGTATATGACCAGCTCAGGATGGAAGTCTGCTATGGCAAGGCCAATGTCAAGATCGCATCTTCACACGCCGGTATCACCCTTGGCGAGGACGGTGCCACGCACCAGACGATGGAAGACATCGCCCTGATGAGGGCTCTTCCGGGAATGGTGGTCATCAATCCTTGCGACTGGACCCAGACCAAGAACGCCACCATCGCTGCGGCAGGATACGACGGTCCGGTCTACCTCCGTTTCGGAAGACCGAAAGTGGCCGACTTCACGCCTGACGAGCCGTTCGAGATCGGAAAGGTCTATGTCCTGAACGAGGGCAAGGATGTCACGATCATAGCTACCGGACATATGGTATGGGAAGCCCTCAAGGCTGCCGAAGTACTGGAAGCCGAAGGCATCTGCGCCGACGTCCTGGACATCGCCACCATCAAGCCTCTGGACACCCACGCCGTCATCACTTCCGTGATAAAGACCGGTGCGGTGGTAGTCGCTGAAGAGCATAATATGGCTGGAGGACTTGGCGAACTGATCGCCGGAGTTCTCGCCGCCAGCTGCCCCAAGCCTATCGAATATGTGAACGGCAAGGATGAATTCGGCCAGAGCGGTACTCCTGCAGAATTGCTCGCCGCCTACGGCATCGACGCCGACCACATCGTAGAAGCTGCAAGGAAAGTCATCGAAAGGAAATAGCCGGACATAAGGAACGGCAAAATCCATAAAAAAAGCAAAAGACCCGGAAAGATTCACCCTCTTTCCGGGTCTTCGTATGTACCTTGCCTCCGGTTGTCCGACTGGACGGACGCCTGAACTGACTATGAGAATAAAGGAACTGTGCGAAAAGGAAAGGCCACGGGAGAAGCTGCTCGCAGAGGGTGCCGGGAAGATGAGTAACGCAGAGTTGCTGGCTATCCTGATAGGGTCCGGCACACGGAACGAAAATGTATTGGAAGTAGCCAACCGGCTGCTTTCCCTGGGTGAGGGCAAACTGTCGGTGATAGCAGGTATGGACCAGGCCGGGATGAAGACGCTGAGCGGGATAGGAGACAACAGGTATGCTGCGATTGCCGCGGCCTTCGAACTCGGGAAAAGATGCTGCCTCGAAGACCCGGGTATCGAGAAGACCCCGGTCAGGGGCCCGTCATCCATATACAGGATGATGCTGCCCCATATGAAAGGCTTGGACCACGAAGAATTCTGGGCCATCTTCCTCAACAGGGCGAACTACGTGATATGCAAGGAGATGATCAGCCTGGGAGGGATAGGGGCCACCGTAGCGGAACCAAGGCAGATAGTGAAGAGGGCCCTGGACAAGCACGCCACAGGACTGATCCTGGTCCACAACCACCCTTCGGGGAATCCGGAGCCTGGAGAAGCGGACAGGACCCGGACGAGCGCTATGAAAAAGGCTGCGAATACCTTCGACATAGCCCTGCTGGACCACGTCATCATTACGGATGGAAGCTATTTCAGCTTTGCAGAAGGACGGACCGAGGACTGCAGCCCCGGCCTGTGAAAGGATCAGAGCTTGTCGCCGAATGCGAGGTCGCCCGCATCCCCGAGACCCGGGACTATGTAGGAATGGCTGGTGAGCTCTTCGTCCACGGCAGCGGTCCACAGGCAAGTGTTGTCCGGCATCCTCTTCTGGAGATATTCGATGGCATAGATGCTGGCGATCGGGCATATGAAATGGGTGAACGCAGGGTCCCCGTTTTCATCTATGATCCTGTTGTAGGCTATCTCGATGGATGCTCCTGTCGCAAGCATCGTATCCGCAAGGAGCAGGGTCTTGCCGGTCAGGGACGGACAGGTGCAGTATTCGATGTTGATATGGAAATCATCTCCCTTGTCATACTTCCTGTAGGCGGCGACGAAAGCACTCTCGGCGGAGTCGAAGACATCCAGCAGTCCACGATGGAGAGGAAGCCCGGCACGAAGGATGGTAGCTATCACAAGCTTGGTGTCATAGGTATTGACAGTGGAGGTAGCAAGCGGTGTCTCGATATCCTTCGGGCTGTATTCCAGGGACTTGCTCAGCTCGTATGCGAATATGTGGCCCAGTCTTTCGAGATTGAAGCGGAAGCGCATACGGTCTTTCTGGACCGTCTTGTCGCGTAGCTGCGCGATGATGTTGTTGAGAACCGAATCGGTCTCACCGATGTTGATGACTTTCATATTCAGGGGTTTTAAAGTTCTTTCCTCAACCTGGCCTTGGGGATGTCCAGCTGGTCGCGGTATTTCGCAATGGTACGGCGCGCGACCTTGTATCCGCGTTTGCTCATCTCGGAAACGAGCTGGTCGTCGGTCAGCGGCTTGCGCTTGTCCTCCGAATCCACGCATTCGCGCAGAGCCTTCTTCAGTTCCCTCGTCGATACTTCCTCACCTTCCTGGTTTTCAAGGCCTTCCGAGAAGAAATACTTGAGAGGGTATATTCCGAAATGAGTCTCTATGTACTTGCTGTTCACAACCCTGGAAATGGTGGATATGTCGAATCCCGTCTTCTCCGCGATATCCTTGAGGACCATCGGGCGGAGGTTGGATTCGTCTCCGTCGATAAAATAATCATGCTGGTATTCCAGGATAGCCTTCATCGTGCTCTCCAGGGTGTTGTGACGCTGCTTGAGCGCCTCCACGAACCATTTGGCAGAATCCAGTTTCTGCTTGACGAAAGCTGCCGCTTCCTTCTGCTGGCGTTCAGAGGAACCCTGGGCGTCCGCAAGGAGCTCCGCATATTTCTTGTTTACCCGGATCTCTGGGATCGAGAAACGGGGCATGCTGAGCTTCAGGTCTCCGTCCACCAGGTCCAGCACGAAGTCGGGAACGATCTGCTGAGCCTGGTCGTTGTAAGAATCATCGATCTGGCCGCCCGGCGCAGGATTGAGCTTGACTATCCTGGCCATAGCTGACTTCATCTCTTCCTCGCTCAGCCCCAGCCTCGATATTATCTTCTGGAAATGCCTGTTGGAAAACTCCGTGAAATAGTCCCTGATTATGGTCTCGGCAAGCTGCACGTCCTTGGTCTGCCTGAGCGACTTGAGCTGCAGCAGGAGACATTCTCTCAGATCCCTGGCTCCGACGCCTACAGGTTCGAATTCCTGGATGACCTTTATCATCTTCAGGACCTCTTCCGGATCCGACTGTATGTTCGCACGGAACGCAAGGTCGTCGACTATGCTGTCTATATCCCTGCGGAGATATCCGTCCTCGTCCAGGCTCCCGATGATGAAAGCGGCCACATCCCGGTCGTGCTTTGAAAGGTTCCGGTACCCGAGCTGTTCCATAAGGCTCTGGGTGAAACTCTCCTTGACCGAAAAAGTGTTGTACTGCGGGCGTTCGTCCTTGCCGTAATTGTTGACTCTCAGCTTGTATGCGGGAATATCATCGCTGTCATCTATCTCGTCTATCGAGACATCCTTCGGCTCGTCGTTGTCGTCTTCCTTCTCAGGAGCAGGTGAATCATCCAGCACAGGATTCTCCTCAAGCTCAGTCTTCACACGCTGCTCCAGCTCCTGGATCGGGAGCTCTATCAGTTTGATAGTCTGGATCTGGAGAGGAGAGAGTTTCTGCTGCTGCTTGAGTTCGAGTCCTTGCTTGAGCATATCAGTTCCTGTTAGAGGTTTCTGCGGCTGAGGTGTATTTCGAGTTCACTTCGGAAGCGAGGGCCGTCTCCTTCACCACGAAAGCCGTAGGGAATGACCCCCTCAGCTGCTGGAGCAGCCTGTCCGCTTCCGGCCTGGTACGGAAGTCCCCCACCGTGACCTTGAAGAAAGGATTCACATACGACCTGTAAGCCGAAATACCCGGATACATAGCCTTGAAGCGGCTCATCGCAGATTCGGACGCCGCCCTGGCGTTCTGCTTGTTGTCGTTGTATATCCTTATCCGGTACACGACCACTCTCTTGCTGGCGTTCGCAGAGACCTGACGGTTGAAAGCATCCCTGATTTCCTGGGACTGATGTACGGTAACCGTTGCCTTGCTGCCTTTCTCCCTGGAAGGAAGAAGATTGAATATGCTCCTCCCCACGAGGGTCGAATCCACGCTCGATGAAGAACCCTGCCCGGCTGCCTGGAAAGACAGCGCGAAGAGCACGGCCATCACGGCGAATATATGTTTTCCAGTCATCATCATTATTTCTCTGCCATTTTCTGGAGATCCAGGTCCTTGAACTTCAGTTTGGTTCCGGCCCCGTTCTTCAGCTTGACCTTGGCCTCGATGTCCGTGGTGAGCCCCTCCAGGTTCCCCTGGCGGACAATCTGCATCACCTGCATCAGAGTGACGCCCTCCCCGAGTATCGCGGTGCAAGGGACATCATACACCTTGACACACTGCCTGTCCACGGAAACCGTGTCCGCGGTATAGACCGCAACCTCCTCGCCTTTGTACTTGAGCACTCCGTCGAGCCTCGTCACTGTGAAAGCGAAAGTCGGATTGTCTATCCCGACGGCCAGCACGGCATCAGCCGACCTCAACCCCTTGAGGGAATATGATTCCAGAGCCACCGAAGTAACCTTGATGTCCTGGACTTTCCGGAGGCTTCCGCATCCCGCCATGAAGGCCACCATCGCTACTGCAGCGATTATGCCAAAGATTGATCTGCCTTTAACTCCCATATCCTCGATTTAGATATCGTACAAATATATGAAAAAATACTTATTCGCTGAAAAATCCATATCTTTGTAATTGAGACAAACCACCCTGATGAACAAGAAAATCTACATAGAGACCTACGGTTGCCAGATGAATGTCAGCGACTCCGAGGTCATATTCTCCATCCTCGGCAAGGAGGGCTATGAAAGGACCCTGGAGATGGAAGAGGCGGACCTGATCCTTGCGAATACCTGTTCGGTACGGGACAATGCGGAGCAGAGGATATGGGGCAGGATAGAGCAGTTCCACAAGATGAAGGAGAGCCGCCCGGACGTGATCGTGGGAATAGTGGGATGCATGGCCGAGCGCCTGAAAGACAAGCTCATAGAGACCGGCAAGGTGGACCTGGTCGCCGGACCCGACGCCTACCGCTCCCTGCCCGGACTGCTCCGCGGCATATCCCCTGACAATCCCAGGATAAACGTGATGCTCTCCCACGAAGAGACCTACGCCGACATAGTCCCGGTGCGCACGGACCGCAACGGGGTATCCGCCTTCATATCCATAATGAGGGGATGCAACAACGTATGCTCATACTGCGTGGTCCCATACACCCGCGGAGCGGAGCGCAGCAGGGATCCGGAAACCATCGTCAACGAAGCCAGGGACGTATTCGGGAAAGGATACAAGGAAGTCACCCTGCTTGGGCAGAACGTGGATTCCTACCTGTGGAAGTCGGAAGGCAGGACCGTTTCCTTCCCTGAACTCCTGGAGATGGTGGCCAGGATAAGCCCGGACCTGAGGGTCCGCTTCGCCACCAACCATCCCAAGGACATCAGCGACGAACTCATAGAGACGATGGCAGCCTACGGGAATATATGCAACCACATCCACCTTCCGGTCCAGTCCGGCAGTGACAGGCTCCTGGAGAAGATGCGCCGCCGCTACACCCGCGAATGGTACCTTGAAAGGGTCGCGAAGATACGCGAAGTCCTTCCGGGCTGCGGGATCACCACCGACGTGATAGCAGGCTTCTGCTCCGAAACGGAAGAAGACCACCAGGACACGCTTTCCCTCTTCCGGGAAGTGGGATTCGACTATGCCTATATGTTCTACTACTCCGAACGCCCTGGGACCCTTGCCGCCCGGAAATATCCCGACGACGTGCCTCTGGAAGTCAAGACAAGACGTCTGAACGAGATCATCGCCCTCCAGACGGAACTCAGCCTGGAAAGCAACCGGAAGGATGTCGGGAAAACGTTCAGGGTGCTGGTGGAAGGACCTTCCAAGAAGAATCCGGAAGAACTGTGCGGCCGCGCCGGCAACGGGAAGATGTGCGTATTCCCGGGGACAGGCCTGAAAGCTGGAGACTACGCCGATGTACGGATCGATTCCTGTACTTCCGCCACCCTTATTGGAGAAATCGTCTGACACTTGTATATCAATCACTTAGGATATGGATAAATACATTCTCGCCCTGGATCAGGGCACCAGCAGCTCCAGAGCGATAATATTCGACCACTCGGGCAACGCGCTCGCGGTAGCCCAGAAAGAATTCACCCAGCACTTCCCCCGGCCAGGCTGGGTCGAGCACGATCCGAAGGAGATCTGGTCTTCCCAGAGCAGCGTGGTCACGGAAGCCATCGCCAGCCTTGGGATCGGATTCCAGGATCTGGCTGCGATAGGTATCACCAACCAGCGTGAAACCACCATAGTGTGGGACGCCCTTACAGGCGAGCCGGTATGCAACGCCATCGTATGGCAGGACAGAAGGACTTCCGAATATTGCGACAGCCTGAAAGACAAAGGGTTCACCGGAATGATCAGGAGCAAGACCGGCTTGATCATCGACGCTTACTTCAGCGGCACCAAGATCCGGTGGATACTGGAAAACGTACCTGGTGCACGGGAAAAGGCCGAGAAGGGAGAACTCCGTTTCGGAACGGTAGATTCCTGGCTCGTATGGAACCTGACCAACGGCGAGAAGCACGTCACCGACGTGAGCAACGCCTCACGCACGATGCTGTTCAACATCCACACCCTCGAGTGGGACAAGGAACTGCTCGAACTGCTCGACATTCCTGTTTCGATGATGCCTGAGGTCCGGTCTTCCAGCGAAATCTACGGATATACCAACACGGACATCTTCGCAGGGAAGGTGCCGGTCGCAGGAATCGCCGGAGACCAGCAGGCCGCCCTCTTCGGTCAGATGTGCACGGAAAAAGGCAGCGTAAAGAATACGTACGGTACAGGCTGCTTCCTCCTTATGAATACAGGGACCGAGCCGATAACCAGCCGTAACAACCTGTTGACGACTATCGCCTGGAAAATCGGGGATACCGTCAACTATGCCCTCGAAGGAAGCATCTTCGTCGGAGGATCCGTGATCCAGTGGCTGAGGGACGGACTGGGAATAATCGGGGCTTCCTCGGAAGTCGAAGCCCTCGCACGTACCGTTCCGGACAATGGCGGGGTGTACTTCGTACCTGCCCTCACCGGTATGGGAGCACCGTACTGGGACCAGTACGCCAAGGGAGGGATCCACGGCATCACCAGGGGCACGACCGCAGGCCATATAGCCCGTGCCGCACTTGAAGGCATAGCCTTCCAGACAATGGATATAGTCAGTGCGATGGAACGTGATGCCCACGTGAAGCTGGCCGAACTGAAGGTGGACGGCGGTGCCTCGCGCAACAATCTCCTGATGCAGTTCCAGGCTGACATCCTCGGCTCGAACGTCATCCGTCCTAAGGTAACGGAAACGACGGCCAAGGGAGCCTGCTACCTGGCGGGACTCGCCGTCGGATTCTGGGACAGCATCGACCAGATCAAGAGCCAGTGGCTTGCGGAAAGGACATTCGTCCCGGAGGCCTCAGGCGAAGACGTCAGCGCTCTCAAGGAGGGCTGGGCGGACGCTATCAGAAGGACAATCAACAACATATGATCGATATGGAAATAACACTTTGGACCAAATGCGTTTTCGAGTTCATCGGAACTCTGATCCTCGTACTGATGGGAGACGGCGTATGCGCCGGATGCACCCTTGAGAAATCGAAAGCCAAAGGTGGCGGATGGGTGGTGATCACCCTTGCGTGGGGTTTCGCCGTAATGTGCGGAGTCTTCGTCGCCGGGCCATATTCCGGAGCCCATCTGAATCCCGCCGTCACGCTTGGACTCGCCATCGCAGGGACCTTCCCCTGGAGCGATGTCCTGCCTTACTGCGTCGCGCAGATGACCGGCGGCTTCTGCGGAGCGGGCCGGGTCTGGCTGTTCTATATCGACCACTACAAGGCTTCCGCAAGCAATACCGACGGAGTCCTCGGCACATTCTGCACTATGCCTGCCATCGAGCACAAGGTCGTGAACCTGTTCAGCGAAATCCTGGCCACCTGCGTCCTCGTATTCCTCATCCTGATGCTTGCGACCAAGGGCAACAGTCCTACGGTCGGTCTCGGAAGCATAGGGGCCTTCCCTGTGACTGCAATCATCATGGCCCTTGGAATGTCCCTCGGAGGCACCACCGGATATGCGATGAATCCTGCCAGGGACCTTGGCCCACGCTGCATCCACGCCCTCATTCCGCTGAATGAGAAAAGGGACAGCGGCTGGTATTACAGCTGGGTTCCTGTCGCAGGGCCACTCGCCGGAGGCGCCCTCGCAGCAGCGATATTCCTGCTCATCTTCTGAATCTAAGCGGGGCGGCCGATGTTCCAGACCATCCTGACCCTGCTTTATATCCTCCTCGTACTCACCGTCGTCATCGTCATCCTTGTCGATACGGGTGATTCGGGGAGGAAGTTCGCCTGGCTGCTTATCATCGCCGTCCTCCCCCTTGTCGGAATCATCCTTTACTTTATGTTCGGTATCAACTACCGGCATCACTGGATATTCAACAGGAGACACCAGAGGTACAAGGATGTATTCGAGAAACAGACCTCTCCCGGACTGAACGCCCTCCTGTTCGGGCACTCCGAGGAAGAGAAGGTCAGGGAAGATTTCCGCCCCCTCGCAAAGCTGATGGCCAGGAAGAATTACCCCACGGTCACTTCCGGGAACGATTTCGAGATCATCACGACCGGAGAACGGAAGTTCGAGCTCCTATGCCGGGATATCCGGGAGGCCAGGGAGTCGATCCATATCGAATATTTCCATTTCGGGAACGACGAAAGCAGCAGGATAGTCAAGGGTCTCCTCATGCAGAAGGCCAGGGAAG
>JAGDBQ010000127.1 GCA_017958985.1 Bacteroidales bacterium | reverse complement strand
TGCTTTGGGGTGCGATGTGGGGCTCGAACCCACGACACCCAGAACCACAATCTGGTGCTCTACCAACTGAACTAATCGCACCGTGTTGGAGATTGCAAAGATACAAAAAATTCTTTCTTTGCAAGAATTTATGAATATTATTTATCTTTGTATATGCGCAGATTCCTTATTCTTTGCATCGCCTCCTGTCTGACCACTTTATCCTTGGCCCAGACCTTCAACAGTTTCCCTCCTGCAAGGCCGCTATACCATCTCCCTGATACTGCAACCATATTGATAATGGGTGATGTGATGATGCATCGTGACCAGATCACCAACGCCAGGCGCAGTGACGGGACATATGATTTCAGCACATACCTCGTGAATCTGAAGGAGATGATAGAGAGTGCGGACGTGGCCGTAGCCAATATGGAATTCACCCTTGCCGGCAAACCATACACAGGATATCCCTGCTTTTCCGCTCCTGATGGGTATGAAGACTATGTTGCCGATTGCGGTGTGGATGTGTTCCTGACGGCGAACAATCACATCCTGGACAAAGGAAAGAGCGGGATAGAGCGCACCCTGAAAAGGTACTCCTTTATGGAAGGCACCAGGGGAATCAAGCATACAGGCTCTTCCGTATCAGCTTCGGACGACGCCGGGCGTTTCCCTCTGTACATCGTATGCAAGGGTGCAAGGATCGCCCTAATCAACTTTACCTACGGCACCAACACCAGCATCGACAGCAAGTTCCCTAAAGTCCACAGGACCGATACTTCAGAGATAGGCAAGGCTGTCAGGAAGGCTAAGTCGGACGGAGTCGACTTCATAATAGCACTCCCTCACTGGGGGACGGAATATGTTCTGAAGCACTCTCCTTCACAGGAAAAACTGGCCAGATGGCTTGCCTCCCAGGGTTGTGACGCCATAGTGGGAGCCCATCCGCACGTGGTGCAGGACGTGGGTGAGGTCGTCGTTCCGAACTCCGGTGGCATAGGGTCCAAGTCCGTGCCCGTGGTCTATTCGATGGGGAACGTAATATCCAATATGAGTGCCGTCAATACGAGGATAGGACTGATAGTCACCCTGAAGATAGTTACCGACTTGTTCGGGAACAAGAGTCTGCTGGAACCTGAGCTCACATTGACGTGGTGTACCAGGCCCGGCACCCTGACGGAAAGCTATTCGACGATACCGGTGAAGGATTTCATCGGCAAGAGCGAGTCCTGGATTTCCAAGGGGGACTATGACAATATGATATCCTCCTACAACAGGGTCAGGAGTGTTACCGGAATTAATGATTGATAACCTATAATGAAGAAAACCATCACGCTCGAAGCTGCGGACCCCATCGAGATATTCGGGGTTGGAAACAAGATATTCGAGGAGTTCTGTACTTATTTCCCGGGTTTGAAGATAGTCGCCAGGGGCAATGAAATCCACCTGGACGGCAAGGAGTCCGACATAAGGGAGTTCAACCAGAAGTTCGCTGAACTGGTGGAGCGGCGCCATCATAAATTCAACCTTACAGTATTCGACGTTGAGGATCTTTTCGACGGGGACAATTCCCCTAACAATTTCAAGCTGAACGGAGATGCCATCATCGTGCACGGGACTGACGGGAAGCCTATCCGGGCCAGGAACAAGACCCAGCAGGAGATGGTCAAGGCTTATTTCGAGAACGATCTGGTCTTTGCTGTCGGTCCGGCCGGTACCGGTAAGACGTACATTGCCATCGCGCTGGCCGTCAGGGCCCTGAAGAACCGTGAGATCAAGCGGATCATCCTGACCCGTCCGGCGGTTGAGGCGGGGGAACGGCTTGGATTCCTGCCCGGAGACCTCAAGGACAAGCTCGACCCGTATCTCCAGCCTCTCTATGATGCATTGGGGGATATGGTACCTCCGCGTCGTCTGCAGGATTTTATGGCGGACGGGACTATCCAGATCGCTCCGCTCGCATATATGAGGGGCCGCACTCTCGACCGCGCCTGTGTCATCCTGGATGAGGCCCAGAACACGAACATCGCACAGTTGAAGATGTTCCTTACCAGGATGGGCGTCAACGCCAAGTTCATAGTCACCGGCGATGCCACTCAGGTTGACCTGCCGAGGAGGGAGGACTCCGGTCTCCTCAAGGGCATAAGTCTTGTTAAGGACATAAAGGGGATCAGCACTATATTCTTCTCCAATGAGGATATTGTGCGCCATCCTTTGGTAACCAAGATAGTGAAGGCTTTCGACAAGGGAGAGAAAGAGAATGAATAGGTTTTCCAGGTTCCTGATGGCTTTGGCTCTGCCTGCCTGTATCCTGTCCGGCTGCTCTCGGAAGGCGGCCGTACGCGATGTGGCATCGAGGCTATCCGGAATATCGGAGATCGGGACCGTGGAGTATACGGTCAAGAAGGTCATCAGTGCGAATGACACCTCCGTGTTCAAGATCGGAGACAGGAAGATCTATTTCACCTGCATAGCCAATGTCAAGGCTGGTATCGACCTGTCCGGTTTTTCCGAAGAGGATATCAAGGCAGACAGGTCTTCCAAGTCGGTGGAGGTGGTCCTCCCGCACGCCAGGATCCTGTCGATAGAGCTTCCTCCCGGGAAGATAGAGGAGAAGTACTGCAGCGTGACAGGTTTCAGGTGGAATTTCACCCCGGAGGAGAAACGCGCCCTGCTGAAACAGGGTGAGGAGGATATCCTTGCCAGGGTCGAGAAGAACGGCATCCTGGAAGATGCGGAGAGGAATTCATCCGAACTTGTCAGGACTATGTTCGAGGGACTGGGGTTTGAAAAAGTGGAAATAAGGTTCGAGTGAAGATGTCCAGGTTTGATTCCATAATGAAATCGGTGCGCGTCCTGGCTATCCTTGCCCTGGCGATCGTGCTGCTGGTGGCTTTGGACCGTATTTCAAGGATAGGGGAGAAAGGAATATTCTCCCGTCATACCCTCAAGATAGAAGATACCCCGGTCGTGTTGCAGAAGGTCAACGGGATAGGTGAACTGGCGACCGCCTGCTATTACGACGAAGACATCTACCGGACGACCAAGATTACCGAGATCACGGGGCCGGTAGGACTGATAGCCAGCGCCGTGGGGAAGAATCCTTCCAAGGATGACTTGGTGATGATAGCCCGGGGTACCGTGAAGGCGGGATTCGACTTGAGCGGTCTGACCAGGGACGACATCTCTGTAAGGAACGATTCCTTGTTCGTCCATCTGCCTCGTCCCAGGATCCTTGCGGTTACCGTGAATCCCTCCGATTATGAAATCATTGGAGGGAACAAATCCTGGTCGCAGCAGGAAGTATCCGGCCTTGTGAGCCAGGCCAGGGCAAGTATCCTGAAGAATGCCGTCGACAATGGTATATATTCCCTGGCGGAGTCTGCCGGAAAGGTGAAAGTCAAAGAACTCCTGGAAGCCTGCGGCTTCAGGAACGTAATCGTTTCCGTGGCTGAGGAATAAGCTACTTCCTTCGCTTGCGGGACGGGTGAGCGAGAATCTGGATGTCTATACCGTCGATCCTGTAGCCTCTGAAGCGTTTCGATAGCAGTTTCTTCTCGATTTCCTTGTACAAGTCTTCGTCCTTGACATCGATGTACACGTGGTTCTCGGTGTCATACATATGGATGTGCTTGAATGTGTTGACATCGAAGTACATCTTGTTGTTGCTGCTCATCCTGTGCTGGTATATTCCGAGCAAGGAAAACTGTGTAAGGATGTTGTAGACGGATGCGACTGTCACCTTGGTATTCCCGTCCTTGAGTATTTCTCCGGTGACGTCGTCGGCACAGGCGTGCCCGAGTTTAAGCATAGCTTTATGTACAGCAATCCTCTGAGGTGTGACTTTAAGGCCATTCTTTCTCAGGCGCGCACGGAAGTCTTCGACGCCGAGCGTCTGGGTGTTCTTATCCATTATTTCAGTCTTAAAGTGTTACGCAAATATATGCAAAAACCATACTAATATCCAAAATCGATAATTATGGCTATATTTGTACTCTTATTCGATAGATAGAAAATGGAGAATATCAGATGTCTTATCATTGGCGGAGGTCCTGCAGGCTACACTGCTGCGATCTATGCGTCCCGTGCAGGTCTTGCTCCTGTGCTTTACGAGGGTATGGAACCCGGCGGCCAGCTGACTACCACCACGGTGGTTGAGAATTTCCCGGGTTTCCCGGAAGGAGTCGATGCGATCCAGTTGATGGACGGAATGCGTGCCCAGGCGCAGCGTTTCGGAGCTGACATCAGGAGGGGAGTGGTGACATCCGTGGATTTCTCGGAAAGACCGTTCAGGCTCAAGGTCGACGGAGAGACCGATATCGAAGCCGAGGCTGTCATTATCGCGACCGGAGCTACCGCAAAGTATCTGGGACTGCCTTCCGAGCAGAAGTTCAGGGGAATGGGAGTCAGCGCCTGCGCTACCTGCGACGGCTTCTTCTACAGGAAGAAGGACGTAGCGGTGGTAGGCGGAGGAGACACAGCCTGCGAAGAGGCTTCTTATCTTGCCGGAATATGCAGGAAGGTGTATATGATAGTCCGTCGCGATGTATTCAGGGCCTCTCTCGCTATGCAGGAAAGGGTCAAGAATACGCCTAACATCGAGATCCTCTGGAACTGCAACACCCAGGAGGTCCTGGGGGATGAGTCCGGAGTGACTGGAGCGCGGCTTTCCAGAAAGGATGGTAAGGTTTTTGATATTTCCATCGACGGATTTTTCCTGGCCATCGGTCATCATCCGAATTCCGACTTTGTCAAGGAGTTCATAGATACCGACGAGAACGGCTACATCATAACCGAAGGCAAATCCACCCGGACGAACGTCGAGGGTGTATTCGCTGCGGGCGATGTGCAGGATCCACGGTTCAGGCA
Organism: Bacteroidales bacterium; assembly: GCA_017958985.1. Classification (GTDB taxonomy): domain Bacteria; phylum Bacteroidota; class Bacteroidia; order Bacteroidales; family UBA932; genus Cryptobacteroides. The sequence continues at coordinate 24,776 of JAGDBQ010000127.1, read as the reverse complement.
GGCGATAACCGCCGCCGCATCGGGATGCAAGGCCGCCCTTGAAGTGGAAAAGTTCCTTTTGTCGCACTGATTATATGGATATGTCAAGTAAAACATCAAGGCTCCTGGTGGCTGTCCTCGTGACCGCAGCGGCGCTGGTGTCCTGCAAGTCCGAATACGAGGCTTTGCTCAACAGCAACGACGTGGATACGAAGTACAATGCCGCCTTCGATTATTTCAATCACGGCAAATACAACAAGGCTGCCCAGCTGTTCGAATCCCTGGCCATCCTCACGAACGGAACGGAAAGGGATGATACGGTACAGTATTACTGGGGAATGAGCAACTACCGCTACAAGGACTATTACACTGCGGAGACCAATTTCACGAGGTTCCTCCAGAACTTCCCGCGCAGTCCTTTCGCCGAAGAAGCCGCTTTCCTCAGGATAGACTGCCTCTACCGCTCGACACTCCGTTATGAACTCGACCAGGTGCCGACCTACAATGCCATCAGCGTGATCAGCCAGTATATGGTGGAGAACCCGAGGAGTACCCATTATCCTATTTGCAGCAGGATGCTGGAGGAACTCAACGACCGGCTCGACAAGAAGGCCTACGAGAATGCCCGTCTTTATTACAAGATGGAAGACTACAAGGCAGCCAGGGTGGCGTTCAAGAATATTCTCAAGGATGACGCGGACAATGTCTACCGCGAAGAGATCCTCTACTATATCGCCAAGTCATCCTACAAGTTCGCACAGCTCAGCGTCGAGTCCAAGCAGAAAGAGCGTTACCTCACATTCGTGGATGACTATTACAACTTCATAGGAGAGCTTCCCGATTCTCCTTTCAGGCGTGAGCTGGATGTGCTGTTCCGCCGTTCGCAGAAGGCGCTGGGCAGATATTCCGGTGCGGAGGAGGACCTCGGAGAGAAGGAGAAGGATTTCGAGCGTGAAAGAAAAAAACTATTGAAACAATCCGAATCCGGGGAGTAGTAAATAATATAGACAAAGATATAATTAAGATAATGGAAGTTAAGAAAAAAGTCCCTGTGAACACTATCACGAGGGATGTGAAGTACCTGGCCGCACCTACCGGCAACATCTATGAAACAGTTGTGCTCCTGTACAAGAGGGCTAACCAGATCGCCCTTGCTGAGAAGAAGGAACTTGCGAAGAAGCTCGAGGATTTCCGCTCCGACCGCGATACGATGGACGAGGTTTTCGAGAACAGGGAGCAGATAGAGATTTCCAAGTATTACGAAAAGCTTCCCAAGCCGGACCTCATCGCCATCACCGAATTCGAAGACGGCGAACTTTACTATAGGAAGGCAGGGCAGGACGCCGAATAGTTCCGGCCGATGCTGAAGTCCCTTCAGATAAGGAACTACGTACTGATAGACTCTCTGGATGTCGATTTTCCGGAGGGTCTAGTCATTATTACGGGCCAGACCGGAGCAGGTAAGTCCATCTTGCTCGGTGCCCTTTCCTTGCTGCTGGGCTCCAAGGCCGATCCGTCCGTGATAGGCGAAGGCTCCGACAACTGTGTCGTGGAAGCCGTATTCGGGATCCCGGAGTCGGATTCCGTCCTGAACGGGATCCTTGAAGAGAATGATGTGGATCCATCCGGAGGAGAACTGATTATCCGGCGCGTGGTCTCCCGTTCAGGCAGGTCACGCTCTTTCATAAACGACTCCCCTGTGAATGTGCAGGTCCTCCAGAGCATTTCCTCCCGGCTGGTTGACATACATTCCCAGCATCAGACACTCCTGCTGACGGACAAGTCTTTCCAGCTGTCGATGCTGGACCATTTCGCCGGGAACGGAGACTTGGTCGGTGAATGCTCCCGGTCGTTCCGGCGTCTGAAAGACCTCGAGGACGAACTTGCGGATGTTTCAGACAAGCTGTCCAGGATGAACGAGGAACGGGAATATGTGTATTCCCGGTGGAAGCGGCTGGATGACGCCGGTCTGAAGGAGGGGGAGCTGGAAGCGCTCGAGGCTGAGCAGAAACAGCTCGCGAATGCAGAGGCGATCAAGGAGGATCTCTGCCTTGTAGAGAACCTGTTCAATCCTTCCGAGGCCGGCGCAGGTGCCCAGCTTTCCTTGTCTGCGGCACTCAAGGAGGCACAGAAGCATCTGGAAAGGGTCTCGAGGTTCATACCTCAGGCGTCGGACCTGGCCGCCAGGATCGAGTCCTCCCGCACCGAACTTGATGATATACTCGACGAAGTCTCGTCGATAAATTCCAGGATCGAGCTATCCGGCGAAAGGCTGGAGGCTGTCGAGAACAGGATGTCCCTTCTCTATGGCCTGCTCAAGAATTACTCCAGGAATACTGTTGCCGAACTGGAAGCCCTGCGGGATTCTCTTTCCGAGTCACTGTTCGATTCTGCCTCCCTCGAAAACAGGAAGGAAGAACTGGACCGGATGGTTTCAGCGGAGAAGGAGAATCTGGAAGGAATATGCGACCGACTCCACGCATCGAGGGTGAAGGCCTCCGGGCCTTTCTCCAAGGCGGTGGAGGACCTGGTCAGGTCCCTTGAACTTGAAAGGGCGGTGTTCATCGCCGAAGTGTCCCAGGGCAAGTTGTCAGCTTCCGGCTCCGACTATGTCGGTTTCCTTTTCTCGGCTTCCGGAACTAATCCGATAGATGTCGCCAGATGTGCTTCCGGAGGCGAACTGTCGAGGCTTATGCTTTGCCTGAAGGCCATGATGGCCAGGTTCGTGAATATGCCTACCCTTATCTTCGACGAGATTGATTCCGGAGTGTCGGGGAGCGCGGCGGACAAGATGGGACAGATGATATGCTCGATGGGCAAGGATATGCAGGTATTCGCCATAACCCACCTTCCCCAGGTCGCAGCCAAGGGAGAGGCCCATTATCTGGTGGAGAAGGAATACGATGTCCTCGGTTCCCGCGCAACATCCACCATCAAGCCGCTTCAAGACCAGGAGAGAGTCCTGGAACTGGCACGTATGCTGAGCGGCAGCCAGGTTACGGCCGCCGCTGTCGAAAACGCCAAGGCGTTGCTTTCCGAATGATATTCCTTATTTGACCAGTTTGGTCGTGAAGTTAGTCATATAGAGCACTCTTCTGACTGCTTGGTTGACATAGCTTCCGGATTCCGTCTTGTGGAGGTCGAAGTCGGACTGAAGGCCTGTGAACCGGACCTTGTCCATCCCCTTCGGCCAGTTGTCACCGTATTTGGCAGCCAGGATGGTGAAATACTTCATCAGATCATACCCTGAATATGACGAACGGCTGGGCTCTCCGTTGAACAGAGAACGGTAAGATGTATTGAACCGTTCCACTGCGGCTGAGTTGCTGTCGGTATAATACTGGACGCAGAGATGCAGTTTGAGCTTGTGCAGGTTCTCCACTTCGATTTCCTCGTAAGTCCTCAGCCTGGCGGTGCCGTAGAGGACTATGTCGGCTTTCTTGCCGAGCATTGAATACAGGTTGCGGACGGTCGTGCTGAGGAAAGATTTGTCTGAACGGTTGTAGTTGCAGGCGAGCACTATGCGGTTGGTCCCCGTGGTAGTCATATTCGGGGAAACGTTCCCGTAGGTGGTTGTCACGTGCTTGAGCCCTATGGCTTCCATCTCTTTCTCGACCTGGGCGGCATAAGCCGTGTTCGAACCTTGCGGAACGATCACTATGACCTTGTCGCTGGATTTAAGGTCGGACTTGATCCAGCGGACCATATCCTTGATCTGGTAAGCGGTGGGGGTTGGGGCCTGGATAATGCCGGCTATCGAGTCGGTCAGGGACTCCACGTTCAGGTCCAGGGGCGATACCACCCAAGTATTGCCGTCGCACACGGTCACCGCCTTCTTCAGCCCTTCTCTCTTTATTGGACCGATTGCGAAATGGCTCTTGGCGATTTTCTCCCTTGAAACAGGGATGGCTCCCATCGAAGCATCATAGACGCTGAGGTCTATGTCCGTTCCGGCCTCACCCAGATCCTTGGCCGCGAGAAGTACTCCGCTGTAAAAGTCCATGCACGAAGTCTTGTTCCCGCTTGGCTCGGAGTCGTTGAAAGGAAGCAGAAGCGTCTGTATGACAGCGTGGACACCTTCATTGACCACGATATCGTCCGAGATGTCGTCTATGGTCTTCCTCTGCTCCGGGATCGTATCCTTTATTTCTTCTTCGGGGATTTCCTGGCTTTTCGGCTGAGGCTCGGCAGCCATGGCGTTGGCTCCTTCCCATTTCTCAGGATGGATGGGAATCTTGAGTTCCTGCTTCCTCTTCAGCTTGTCGGAGGTCATCCCGTTGATGTTGATGATCGATTCGACGGACACCCCGTATTTCTTGGCGATCGCGTTGATGTCTTCGAACCATTTGACCTTATGTATGAAATACTCTTCTTCCTGCTGGGCTGAACCGGCTGCCTGCCTGGCCGCTTCCTTGGCGGAACTGCTCTTGACGGGCTCGAACTTGAAAGGCTGCTCCTTTGCGGGGATGAGCAGGACCTGGCCTGACTTCAGCCCTTCGTTCCTCAGGTTCAAATCCTGGTTGCAATCATATATCTCCTGGATAGTGACCCCGTAAGCCTTGCTGATCGAATATAGAGTCTGCCTTTCCTTTACTATGTGCGAATAGTAAAGCTTGCCATTGTTGCGGACCTTTTCGGTCGAGACTTCCACCTTGGGAGCTATATAATCCTGGGCGGAGACATTGGCCGGGAATGCCGTGATCAGGCATATGGCCGCAGATATTGCGATAAGGTGTCTGTTCATTGCTTAGTGTAAAAATTGTCAGCGAAATCCAGCAGTCTCTTGCCGAAGGAATTCCAGGAAAGCCTTTCCCTTTCCGCCCTGATGGTACCTGTGCACAGGGTCCGGAGATTCTCGTTGGCAAAGTATTTCCTGATCTCGGTGATGATACTTTCTTCGTCAGCCTTAGCTGCGACAAGACCTGTGCCACTGTCCCCGACAGCCTGCCTGAGGCCTCCGACATCGGTTACCACCATAGGTACGTCGAAATGGTTGGCGATGGCACTGATGCCGCTCTGGGTGGCCGTACGGTACGGGAGCACGACAAGGTCCGCGGCAGAGAAATAATACTTCACCTCGGAATCCTTGATGTATTTGGTGAACAGCTTGATCCTGTCCCTGGCCGGAGATGCGGCTATTATCTCTTCATACTTGACGAAAGAACCGTATGGCTCTCCTGCGACTATCAGCTGGTAGTCTTCGCCGAGCTGCCCGAATGCCTTGAGCAGGATGTCGAGCCCCTTGTATTCCCGGATGAGTCCGAAGAACAGGAGGTTCTTCTTCCCGTGCTCGAGCCCGAGGATATCCTCCGCTTCCTCACGCGGGATACATTCACCGAAGTGGGCATATACCGGATGGAAGAGAGTCGTCACCCTGGCTTTCGGACACAGTTTCCTCAGATCCCCGGATACTTCATCGCAGAGGGTTACGTGGCCTGTGCAGCCGGAGAGGAAATACTTGGTTAGGGGAGCGTCGAAGAACTTGGGCTCGTGGGGAATGACGTTGTGGAGTATGGAAATGACCTTGCAGTACTTTTTCATACGCCTGGCAACATATCCGAGGGAAGGGCCGAAATATGACATCCAGTAACTGATTATGAGGATGTCCGGTTTCCAGTCCCTTATGGCCCTGAAAGTCTTGCCGTATGTAAACGGATTTGCCGTATCCAGGAAAGCTTCGCTTTCGATGGGTACGGCATCGTCGTCCTTGGTTACGAACTGGGTTTTACCCGGGAACAGGAATCCCGGATATTGTCTTTTGAAATTGAAAGCCTTGACCGTGCAGGTTTTGCTCAGTTCCAAGTACAAACTTGCGTTGAACTGAGAAATCCCCCCTCTGAAGGGATAGAAGCAGGACAGGAATGCAACTCTCAATTCTACTCGCTTTTGGTAGTTTCCTCAGATCCTTCCGTAGCGGCGGCAGTGTCCGTAGTGGTATCGGTACCCTTGTTCTTGCTCTTTACGTATTCCTCGTTGAGGCCGGCGATGATGGCGTCGGTAACGTCGAGATCAGGGTCTCCTACTGCGACAGGTGCAGGAAGGACCATACCCTGGTTAGCGATGATCATGGCGTACTTGTGCTCCTCGTTGAACTTGTCGAGGAAGGTCTTGATAGCATCCCCGATCTGGTTCATAAGGACCTGCTGCTCCTCCGCGATCTCCTGCTGCTTCTGGGCTGCGAAGTTGTTGAAACTGTTCTGCTGCTCCTGGAGCTTGGCGTTCCTCTGTTCGGCTACGGAACGGATGAGGATGCCCTTGTCGAGGTCGGACTGGAATTTCTTGGCATCGCTCTGGAGCTTGTTGCCCCTGCGGTTGATTTCTTCCTGGATGCCCTGGATCTTGGTTTCGACTATAGACCTGAGGTCGTTGGCCATATCGTATTCATCGATTACCCTGTCGAGGTCGAACCAAACGATGGCTCCTTCCTTTGCAGAGGTCTCTACGACTTCTGCGGATGTTGCTTTTTTCTTTCCGTTAGAGTTGCCGGTAAGCTGTAAAATACCGAGAGCAGCAACTGCCACGAGGGCCAGGATGCTGAGAATCAGTGGTGTCTGTTTCATTGTATAAAAATTAAAATATCAATCCTATTAATAATCAAGAGTACAAAATTAGCTAAAAAAACCGAATCTCCGACAGATAAGCCTGTATAGTTTTCTCCAGGCCCATATACAGGGCGTCGCAGATTATGGCATGTCCTATGGAAACTTCGTCTGTCCAGGGAATCGTCCTGATGAAATAACGGAGGTTCTCCAGGTTGAGGTCGTGACCGGCGTTGAGTCCGAGCCCGAGCTCCCTGACGGCTTGTGCGGTCTTCAGATAGGGTGCTATCGCCTCCTCAGGTCCGGAGGGGTAGCGCGCGGCGTATTCAGCAGTATAGAGTTCGACCCTGTCCGCGCCGCAAAGCAGGGCGCCCTCGGCCATCACGGGATCCGGATCTATGAATATCGATGTGCGTATACCCTTGTCCTTGAATATCTTGCAGATGCCGGTGAGGAATTCCCTGTTGGAGATGGTGTCCCATCCGGCGTTGGAGGTTATGGCGTCGTGTGCATCCGGTACCAGAGTCACCTGGTCGGGAACCACTTCCAGTACCAGGCTGACGAATTCCGGAATCGGATTCCCTTCCACGTTGAATTCAGTCTTTACCGTCGGCCTGATGGCCCTTACGTCGGAGTACCTTATGTGTCTCTCGTCCGGTCTGGGATGGACGGTGATCCCCTGGGCACCGAAACGCTCGCAGTCGATGGAAGCCTTTTCTACATCCGGCAGGTTGCCTCCTCGCGCGTTACGGATAGTGGCTATCTTGTTTATGTTTACGCTGAGTCTTGTCATATCGAACAAATGTAATGATTATTGTTCAGATTTTCTCAGAAATATGCTATTTTTGAAAACTCAACACTAACTGACTTCCTTCGATGAAGATTGCTGTATATTCCAGGAATGAAGCCGTAAAGGAGGAGCCGCGGCTGAAGGCTATGCTCTCTTGGCTGCAGGATGCCGGATTCAGTTTCTATGACATATCCTCGTCCGAGGACCTTGTCCCCGGGACCGGTCTCCTTATGAGCATCGGCGGAGACGGGACTTTCCTGTCTGCCTCGAAACGTGTCGGCGACAGCGGTATCCCGGTCCTCGGAATCAACCTGGGGAGGCTCGGTTTCCTCTCCGAATACAGCCCTGAAGAGGCCTGTGAGGCCCTTCTGAGCGGAGCATATTCGTTTGAAGACAGGGAATTGCTGGAGACCAGGATCGATGGCGAGGTACTGGGTTCCGGGAGTGCTTTCTCACCTTATACCCTGAACGAGATTTGCGTCCACAGGTCCGGAGCAGCGCTGCTTGGAATTGATGTGGCGCTGGATGGGAACAAGCTTCCTACCTATTGGGCCGACGGCCTCCTGGTAGCGACCAGTTCCGGCTCGACGGCATATTCGCTGAGCGTCGGCGGACCCATCTGTTCCCCTGATTCGAAGGTCCTCATAATCGCTCCTGTCGCTCCTCACAATCTCAATGTCCGCCCCCTCGTGGTGCCGGATTCCACGAGGATTTCGATCTCGATGAGATCCCGGGACGAAAGCGTTATGATGTCGATGGACAACCGCAGCGTGGTCCTGTCTCCGGAGGCTACTCTGGACGTCAGGGTGGCACAGTTTTCGCTGAAAAGGGTTCGTCTTGACAACTCCGGTTTCATCAAGGCGCTCACCACCAAGCTGTTCTGGGGAGAGGACATCCGGAACGGCGGAGAACAACGGTAAATCTATGGATGGAAACAACAAAGTTCCGGTACACGTATCGATAATAATGGACGGCAATGGCCGTTGGGCGAAGCTGCGTGGGAAGGAAAGGGTATTCGGACACGCTGAAGGAGTCGGAAGCGTGCGCGCTTGCGTCGAGGCGGCCGTAGAGGCAGGTGTGAAGTATCTGTCCCTGTTCGCTTTCTCGGAGGAGAACTGGGGGAGGCCTGAATCCGAAGTGAGCACTTTGATGGGAATGATGATGGACGCGATCCGGAACGAGATAGAATCCCTCGCAGGACAAGGCATCGCGTTCCGCGTGATAGGAAACCTTTCCAGGCTGTCTCCGGACTTGCTCGATTCGATACGCAAGGCTGAGCAACGTACAGCTCCGGCCGAAGGCAAGGAGCCGGTGATGACCCTGGTGGTCTTCCTAAGCTACAGCGGGAAATGGGATATCCTTCAGGCCGCTACCAGGATGGCGAAAGAGTATGCTTCCTGTCCGGAAGCGCTCGACTCTCTGGAAATCAGCGACTTCGACAAGTATCTGTCCACCTGGGGCATCCCTGATCCGGACCTGGTGATCCGTACATCGGGAGAGAAAAGGATAAGCAATTACCTGCTTTGGCAGACTGCATATTCGGAACTTCTTTCAGTCGACACATTGTGGCCCGATTTTAGAAAAGAGGAATTCCGGTCGGCATTGGAAGAGTATTCCAAGCGGAACCGCAGATATGGAAAAGTGAAATAATTGCTTATATTTGCAACTTTGAATTAAATGGAATTCAATTTGATGAAAATATATCGTCTCCTTTGCATTCTCGCCTTTGCCTTCGCCGGAATTACGGTGACGGCTCAAGAGGTGGAGAAAACCTCTGAGCCAGTTGAAATCGACTACGACCTGCCGCAGAAATACATAGTCGCAGGTGTCTCCGTCGAGGGGAACCACTATTACAATGCACAGCAGATCATATCTCTGACCGGACTTCAGAAAGGAATGGAGGTTACCGTTCCGAGCGACGACCTTTCATCGATAGTTTCCAGGCTCTGGCTGCAGCGCTACTTCGAGGACGTAGCCCTGGAGATAGACCATCTTAGCGAGAACAAGGATTCCGCATATTTCAAGATCCGTATCCAGGAGAGGCCTAGGGTTTCCAGATGGTTGTTCTCAGGAGTGAAGAAGGGTGAGAAGAAAGAACTCGAGGAGAGGCTCAACCTCCGCAGGGGTGGGGAATATTCCGACTACGTGGCGAAGACTTCCACCGGCATCATCAAAAGGTATTATGCGGAAAAAGGTTTCCTCAACTGCGATGTAGATGTCCAGGTCCAGAAGGATTCCATCATCAAGAACGCCATACGGGTGAACTTCGCGGTGGACAAGGGAGAGAAAATCAAGATCCGGGACATCAATTTCGAAGGTAACGACGGTGTCTCTGACTTCAAGCTTGCCCGCTCGATGAAGAAGACCAAGTCGAAGAAGATATACAACTTCTTCAACAGCAAGAAATTCAACGAGAAGGAATATCCCAACGACAAGCAGAGCCTGATCAGCAAGTTCAACGAGGCCGGCTACAGGGATGCACGCATCCTGAAGGATTCCATTTATTATGTAGAGCCTAACCGCCTGGCGATCGATTTCAAGTTCGACCAGGGCAAGAAATACTATTTCAGGAACATAACCTGGACCGGTAATTCCGTTTTCACTACAGACCAACTCAACGAGATCCTGAATATCAGCAAGGGTGAACCGTATGATATGGTCACGATGCAGAAGCGTCTGTTCGGAGGCGGAAAGCAGAACGAATACGATGTTTCCAAGGCGTACCGTGACAATGGCTACCTGTTCTTCTCCCTCACTCCCGTGGAGTTGACCGTAGAGGGGGATTCCGTGGATGTGGAGATGCGTATCTCGGAAGGCAAGCAGGCTACCCTCAACAACATCATAATCAACGGCAACGACCTTACCAACGAGCGTGTTGTCCGCCGTCAGGTATTCACCCGTCCGGGCTACCTTTTCAGCCAGACGGATTTCGAGAGGTCCATCAGGGAGATCGCATCCCTCGGACAATTCGACCCTGAAGCCATTGGCAGCCCGTCAGGTTACTCGGTCGTCACCAACCCTCTGAACAATACGGTGGACTTGGTCTACAACGTTACCGAGAAGCCATCGAGCCAGCTGGAGCTTTCCGGAGGATGGGGTATGAATACTTTCGTGGCTACCGTGGGAGTCAGTTTCAACAACTTCTCTACCAGGAGGCTTTTCGACAAGAGCGCCTGGAGACCTGTCCCGCTCGGCGACGCCCAGAACCTTTCTCTAAGGTTCCAGACCAACGGAACATACTATACCTCCCTCATATTCGGTTTCACCGAGCCTTGGCTGACGCAGAAGAAGCCGACTTCCCTGAACCTCCAGGCATACTATACACGCCAGACGGATTCCTACCTTGCTCTCGGTATCCTCAGCAACGACAAGGTGATGCAGGTTTATGGATTCTCCGCGGGAATCGGTACCAGGCTAAAATGGCCTGACAACTACTTCACCTTCTACAACGGGCTCAGCTGGCAGGTTTACGACCTGAAGAACTGGATCAACGGTTACTTCATGTTCAATGACGGCCGTTCCCACAACCTCAGCTACACCGCCAGCCTGAACAGGACCTCCACCGACCAGCAAATCTATCCGAGGTCCGGATCCGTATTCTCTGCCACGATGCAGCTTACGCCTCCTTATTCCCTCTTCAGGAAGACCGACAGGGGCAACCTCGATGCGGCCGGCAATCCGACAAAGGTGGCCCGTTACGACGATATAGACTACGACAGGTGGAGCTCTGCGGACCGCTACAAGTGGATAGAGTATCATAAGTGGAAGGTCAGCGCCGAGATGTACACCAAGGTTATCGGAGATTTCGTGATAATGAGCAGGGCTCAGTTCGGATATCTCGGCTACTACAACCGCAGATGGGGATATTCTCCGTTCGAAGGCTTCCGTGTAGGTGGAGACGGAATGTCCGGATATGACACGTACGGAGCAGACGTGATATCGCTCCGTGGCTATGAAAACTATTCGCTTACCCCTTGGGAAGCGACTCCATACAACACCAACGGTTACTATGCAGGAAACGTTTACGACAAGTTTACTATGGAGTTCCGTTATCCTGTGATCCTGCAGCCTCAGTCCACGATCTTCGTGCTGGGCTTCCTGGAGGGTGGTAACTGCTGGTCGGACATCAAGAACTTCAATCCGTTCCAGATCAAACGCTCCGCAGGAGTCGGTGTCAGGGTATTCCTCCCGATGATCGGTCTCCTCGGAATCGACTGGGGCTATGGCTTCGACACTCCGGCCAAGAAAGACAGGAGTCAGTTCCATTTCCTGATCGGACAACAATTCTAAATAATATTCTTAAAAATCTATGATTGATATGAAAAAGATCGTTTTGATTGCCGCTATGGCATTGTTGACTCTCACCGCTTCTGCGCAGGGCAAGTTCGCCATCGTTGATTTCAATGAGCTCGTGATGCTGATGCCTGAGGCTGATGCCGCCAGGACTCAGATGCAGGCCGCCCAGAAGGAGGCCAACGAGACCTATCAGAGTATGGTTGAAGAGGCTCAGGCCAAGTACGCAGAGTACCAGCAGAAGCAGGCATCCTGGTCAAATGCAGTGAAGGAAAGCAAGGAGAAGGAACTCGGTGAGATCCAGAACAGGATCCAGGAATTCGAGCGCAGTATCCAGGTCGAACTTCAGCAGCAGCAGAGCCAGCTTATGGAGCCTATATACAAGAAGGCTAACGAGACCGTAGAGAAACTCGCGAAGGCAGGAGGATACACTTTCGTATTCGAAAGCTCCCAGTATCTCTATGTCGACAAGGCTCAGGTCAAGGATTTGACTCCTGATGCCAGGAAAGCTCTGAACATCCCTGCAGGCAGGACTCTGGAGGCTCTCCAGAAGGAACTCCAGGCTCAGCAGGAGCAGCAGAACTAAGCTTTTCCGGAACCGATCCACAGGGCAGGCCGAAGGGCCTGCCTTTTTTTTGAAAGTTTTCTTCAAGTTTCTTTCAGATTATTGTTTTTATTCTTTACATTTGTAACGACTTTTTGGGAAAAGCTGAAAATTATTAATTGATAATAAATAAATAACACTGTTTTGTCATTATGAAAACCACAGAGATCATGGCCCGTCTCCAGGCCAAGTACCCTACCGAGAAGGAATACCTTCAGGCAGTACAGGAGGTTCTTGAATCCATCGAGGATGTCTACAACCAGCATCCTGAGTTTGAAAAGGCGAAGATCGTCGAGAGGCTTGTAGAGCCTGACCGCATCTTCACTTTCCGCGTGACTTGGATCGACGACAACGGAGAGGTTCAGACCAACCTCGGCTACCGTGTCCAGTTCAACAGCGCTATCGGACCTTACAAAGGTGGTCTCCGTTTCCACAAGGCTGTCACTCCTTCGATGCTCAAGTTCCTCGGTTTCGAGCAGACTTTCAAGAACGCTCTTACCACCCTTCCTATGGGTGGCGCCAAGGGTGGTTCCGATTTCGATCCTGTAGGAAAGTCCAATGCCGAGATCATGCGCTTCTGCCAGGCATTCATGCTCGAACTCTGGCGCTGCATCGGTCCTGACCAGGACATCCCTGCCGGTGACGTAGGTGTCGGCGGACGCGAGATCGGTTTCCTCAACGGAATGTACCAGAAGCTTGCCCGTCAGTACCATACCGGTGTCCTTACCGGAAAGGGAGCAACCTGGGGTGGATCCATCCTCCGTCCTGAAGCTACCGGTTTCGGTGCTCTCTATTTCACCCAGCATCTTCTCCACAAGGCCGGAAAGGACCTTGCAGGACAGAAGATCTGCATCTCCGGTTTCGGTAATGTCGCCTGGGGCGCCGTTATGAAGGCTACCCAGCTCGGTGCAAAGGTCGTCGCCATCTCCGGACCTGACGGTGTCTGCCACGTTCCTGACGGAATGACCCCTGAGATGAATGACTATATGCTCGATATGCGTGCTTCCAACAGGAACATGGTCGAGGATCTGGCTACCAAGTTCCCTGAGAAGGTGAAGTTCATCGCCGGCAAGAAGGCTTGGAGCATCCCTTGCGACATCGCTCTCCCTTGCGCTTTCCAGAACGAGCTCAGCGAGGATGATGCGAAGGAACTCAAGGCAAATGGCTGCTGGTGCTGCTGCGAGGTATCCAATATGGGATGCCAGCCTGGCGCTATCCACTTCTTCCAGAACAACGGAGTCCTCTTCGCTCCTGGAAAGGCTGTCAACGCAGGTGGTGTAGCTACCTCCGGTCTTGAAATGACCCAGAACGCCGCTCACCTCAGCTGGTCCGCACAGGAAGTCGATGACAAGCTTCACTGGATCATGGAGAGCATCCACGAGCAGTGCGTCAAGTACGGAACCCGTCCTGACGGCTCTGTCGACTATGTCAAGGGTGCCAATATCGCCGGCTTCATGAAGGTTGCTCAGGCAATGCTCGAGCAGGGTACCATCTAGTATTCCCTGTTCCAAGGATTTGCAAGCAGGTGACTGTTTATCGGTCACCTGCTTTTTTTTTATATTCGCTAAGATTGATTAAATTTGCAAGATAGAACAGGTTTGAAGAAAATTAATAGTAACAATATTCGAAATGGCTGAAAATCAAATCGAAACATTGGGGAAGAAGAAATTTGACCTAAAGTTCTGCGTTCTTCTTCCTATCGTGCTCCTGGTGACGCTCTTCTTGTGGTGCGTCCCGACTTCATTCTTCGGTATCGATGCCCTGACTCTCTCCCAGCAGCGTGTCATCGCATTGTTCGCCTTTGCGGCTCTGATGTGGATGTTCGAGATCATCCCGAACTGGACCACTTCCGTTCTCCTTATCGTGATCGCCCTTCTGACGGTGTCGAACAAGGGTATCAGTTTCTTCTGCAGGCCTGAGGCCGGACTGCTCGTCAATTACAAGGACATCATGTCCGCTTTCGCCGATCCTGTGGTGATGCTCTTCCTGGGCGGATTCGTGCTTGCGATAATGGCTGAGAAATACGGACTGGATGTCACTCTTGCGAGGACTCTCCTTGCTCCTTTCGGCCACAAGCCGAAGATGGTCCTTCTGGGTTTCCTCATTGTCATCTCCGTCTTCTCGATGTTTATGAGCAACACGGCCACGGCCGCTATGATGCTCGCATTCCTCGCCCCGGTACTTGCCGTCCTTCCCAACGATGACAAGGGAAAGGTCGGACTTGCGCTTTCAATTCCTGTGGCTGCGAATATCGGAGGTATCGGAACCCCTATCGGAACTCCTCCGAATGCAACTGCTGTCAAGTTCCTGGCAGAAGCAGGATCGGAAGTCAGCTTCGTGGAGTGGATGGTCAGGATGGTGCCTTTCGTGATCATAATGATCGTGATCGCTTGGATACTCCTGCAGGTTTTCTTCCCGTTCAAGGCTAAGGAAGTCGTCCTGGAGATCCCTGAGAACAAGAAGAAGAAAGATTGGAAATACTATACGGTCTGGGTGACATTCATCGGCACGATCCTCCTCTGGGCTACCGAGAAACTCACCGGAATCAATTCCAACGTCGTCGCCCTCATCCCGCTGGCCGTCCTCACCTGCACGGGCATATTCACTAAGGAAGATATCAAGGATATCAACTGGAGCGTCCTCTGGCTCGTTGCGGGAGGATTCGCACTGGGTACCTGCCTTCAGCAGACAGGTCTCGCGAAGGTCCTCATCGAGGCTATCCCGTTCGGAACGATGTCCGTCGTCCTCGTGCTGGTCATCGCAGGTCTGGTCTGCTACTTCCTCTCCAACTTCATCAGCAATTCCGCGACTGCGGCCCTGCTGATTCCTATCTTGATCGTCGTTGCGGAAGGAATGGCCGACCCTGCAGCCGCCAACAACGCATCATTCCTCTCTCTCGGAGGAACCAAGGCAATGATATCCTTCATCGCGGTCTGTGCATCCATCGCTATGTGCTTCCCGATTTCCACTCCTCCGAATGCTATCGCATCTTCTACTGGTCTGGTGGACACCAAGGATATGACCAAGGTCGGTATCATCATCGGTGCCATCGGTTTCGTCCTCGGCTTCTTCTGGCTTACCAAGATATTCCCGTTCGCTATGTAGCCGTAACTGGCTTCATCCAATACTCTGAATATGAAAAAGACATTATTATCAATGCTTCTCCTTGTCCTCTGCGGCTCCGTATTCGCCCAGGACAAGGCAGGAACCCTCAAGCCTTACGGATTCGTCCGCAACTTCTTTGCATTCGACACCCGTGAGAGTCTCTCCGGAACCGAAGATTTCTTCTACTATGTCCCGAAGGACGTGGATCTGTCTTCGGAGGGCGTCGACCTCAACGAGCAGGCGACATTCCGTTTTGCCGCTCTCACCACGCGCCTCGGAGTCGACCTGGTCGGATTCGAGTACGAAGGCTTCAAGATCGGTGGAAAGATTGAAACCGATTTCTACAGCGGTGTGTCCGGAGTGACCGGAACGGCGACCCTGCGTCTCCGCCAGGCCTATGCTACCATCGGCAGGAACAACTGGCTCGTTACCGCCGGACAGGCCTGGCACCCGATGGCAGCCGATATGCCTGACGTTTTCTCCCTGAATACGGGAGCCCCGTTCGGCCCGTTCTCCCGTACTCCCCAGGTCAAGGTCGACTGGAAGGTAGCCGACGGCATCTCCTTCACCGGATCGGCACTCTGGCAGATGCAATATACATCTGCAGGCCCCGGAGGAGCTTCTGCCAACTATATCAAGTACGGCTGCACCCCTGAACTCTATTTCGGGGTCAGCTATACCGACGGCGGATTCACCGGAAGGATCGGCGTGGATATGCTTTCGATAAAGCCTCGCTGGAACAACGGAGTCAAGAAGGTCAGCGACCGCATCACCACCGTATCACCATTCGTTTACGCCCAGTACAAGAAAGATCTTTTCAGCGTGAAAGTCAAGAGCATCTTCGCCCAGGCCGGCGAGCATTTCAACCTCAACGGAGGTTATGGAGTGTCAGCCATCAATCAGGACGGGAGCTATGAATATACTCCGACACGCAACTCTTCCACCTGGGTCAGCCTCGCTTATGGAAAGAAGGTCCAGTACATCCTCTTCGGAGGTTACGTGAGGAACTTCGGAACCAAGGAAAACCTTTACGGGGCCGAAGGCAATTATGCCCCGGCTTCCTATCTCTACTTCTCCAAGAACAGCTATTCCAATATGAACCGGATGTGGAGGCTTACTCCTACCATTATCCGCAACATCGGCAAGTTCGCTCTTGGAATCGAGTGTGAAATCACCAGTGTCCAGTACGGCGATTACTATAGTTTCGGAGGTGCCAAGTATCTGGGTGTCAACGGCCTGGCTACGGATAACCTGCATTGGGTGACCAACAATCGCGTACAGGCCCTGATGAAGTTTACCTTCTAGGACTTTCCAACTTCAAAAGCAGAAACCGGCATCGCCGGATATTACGGGTATGAAAGGATTGAAACAGATCGCGCTGGCCTTTGGGGCCGTGCTGCTTCCCGCGACGGGGCTGCTCGCCCAGTCGGAGAACTCCGTCAATCTGACGAATCACATAGAGCCATACGGATTCTTCCGTACGTCCGCAATCTTCGATTCCCGCGATTCCAAGGCCGGCTCCGAAGACTTGTTCTACTATCTTCCCCTGGACAAGGAAATCAACCTGAACGGAGAAGATATCCACTACAATCCGTCCTTCAAGATGTCTGCGATCACGACCAGGCTCGGATTGAAGGTGTCAGGTTTCCGGTACGGCAATTTCAGCGTTTCAGGCAAGCTGGAGGCAGACTTCTACCTGATGGTAGGCAGTACCGCTTCGCTCCGTCTGCGCGAGGCTTACGTCAACCTTGACTGGGACAATGTGGGCTACAATGCCAATGAGTTCTCGCTCAAGGTCGGACAGGCCTGGCATCCGTTGTCTGCCGACCTTCCTTACTGCATCAATGTCGAGACAGGGTCTCCGTTCAATCCTTTCAACTGGAGTCCGCAGATCCTCGCCGGAGCCAGGTTCGGGAACTGGACATTGAGCGCGGGAGCCATCTATCCGATGCAGTTCCTCCCGACCGGACCTATCGGGCCGTCGGAGAATTACGTGAAGTATGGATTGATTCCGGAATTATTTGCCGGAGTATCATTCGAGACAGGCGGTTTCCTGGCAAAGGTAGGTGCAGATTTCCTGAGCATCAGACCCAGGTGGCGTACGACTTCGATCCAGGCTTCGGTCTATGATGTCGGGACCAGGACCCAGGACAAGATATCTATGGTGAGTCCGATGGCATATCTCCAGTTCTCTTCCGGGAAGTTCAAGGTCAACGCCAAGTCAGTCCTGGCTCAGGGCGGTGACCATCTCCGGCTTATGGGCGGCTATGTCCTTGCCGATATGACCGATCCTCTCCGTTTCGGATACGAGCCGCTGGTGTCTTCATCATCCTTCGTTTCATTCTCCTACGGCAGCCGTTTCCAGCTGATGTGTATGGCAGGCTATATGAAGGCGCTTGGCACCAACCATATGCTCAATCTGGGCGAGGATATGCATCTCAATCCTGAATATGTCTATTATTTCTCCGACGGTTTCAAGAACATCAACCAGATGTTCCGCGCTACACCGACCATTGCCTACAATCTCGGCAAGCTCACGTTCGGTGTGGAATATGACTTGACCTGTGTGGAATACGGCAACTTGAACGAGCTTAACAATCACGCCCTTGCCGTAATGGACAGGCATATGATAATGAACCACAGGGTAATGGGAGTTTTGAAATATAATTTATAGTGTTAAAGCATATGACATCCGTAACAAGACATTTGCTCCGAGTCTGCCTCGCTGCCTTCTGCTCCGTCGGGCTGGCCTCCTGCGTCGTGGACAACAGCTACGACTTCTCCGAGGACAATGTCGACTGGACCGTGAATGTGCTCAAGGGGGCGGACCTTCCTCTTGGAAGCTCACAGCGGATATCGGTCGGGGACTTGATATCTTCTTTCGCAAAGGGTATCCTGGACGTATCCGATGACGGATACATCGTAAACGTTCCGGCAGGCATTACCGTAACAGGACAGAAATTCGGTTTCGTGCCCGTCCACGGTATCAGCAAGATGGACACTGATAAGATCCGGATCAACTCTGCAGAGTACCATCTCGACCTGAAGAACGACCTGCCTGTCGCCCTGGGCATCACTGCAGAGGCGGTGGATGCTGACGACAACAGGGTCGAAGGCGTATTGGTGGAATGCAGCGGTTCGGTAGCTGCAGGCACCGAACAGAATCCTTCCACCACTTCCCTTACAATGAAGGTGACCCCTGCCGGAGGGGTTATCAACTTCGACGGGTTCCGTATAATCCTCACCATCGAGCAGTTCCCTGAGAACGGTACTCCGATCGGATCAAGCAGAGGTGTCACTATCCTGAATTCATATCTGTCCTTTCCTGAAGGCATAACCCATATCGACTGATGAAAAAGATTATCCTTTCCATCGCGACGGCTGTCGCAATATGCCTGACGGCACAGGCCCAGACCCTGCAGACGGGCTATTTCGTGGACAATTACGCTTATGCCTACAGGCTGAATCCTGCATTCTGCCCGGACTACACTTTCATTGGCTTGCCGGGCCTGAGCATGGACTATGCATCGGCTCAGAGCAATTTCGGGCTCAAGAGTTTCTTCTATCCGCTCAACGGCAAGACGGTGACGTTCATGCATCCTGAGATTCAGGCTTCCGAAGTCCTTAGCGGCTTCAAGCAGGGGATCAACAAGCTGAATGCGGAAATCGATGTCAACCTTCTGGCGTTTTCCTTCAAGTCGCGCGGAACTTACGGCCTTATCGATGTCAATCTCAGGAATACGATCGATGCGACCCTCCCTTACGAGATGATGAAGTTCTTCAAGATGGGGGCTGAAGGCGGTCAGTCATACGATCTCTCCGGATTCAACACCCGTGCGACATCTTTCCTGGAAATAGGTATCGCTTCCCCCTGGCGGGTAGGGAGGACTGTCACCTTCGGAATGAGGACCAAGGCCCTCGTGGGCGTGACCGACCTCTATATGAATGTCGACAGGCTGAACGTCAAGCTCGACCGTAACCAGTGGCAGGTTTCAGGACAGGCTTGCGTGGCAGGAGCGTACGACGGCTTCAACATCGCTGCGAAACCTTCAGCGGCTGGTAATTACGAGGAAGTTATCGATTTCCCCAATATCACTCTCAACAAACCGAAGGGACCTAACGGAGTCGGTTTCGGAGTCGATTTCGGTGTAAACATAGACCTGGGGAAGTGGGAGATTTCGGCTTCCATAGTGGACCTGGGCTGCATATTCTGGTGGCATAACCTCTACGGGCATACTCCGGAGACATCCTGGACCTACGATGGGTCTGAAGCGACCGTTACCGATGGCAGCGACACCTTCGGCAAGACTCTAGAGAATGCAGCCAACGGATTCCTCGAGATGTTCCAGTTCAGGAAGGAATATGAGAACCAGGAACTCGGACTCCTTCCGATAACCGGAAGGGTCGGTGTCAAGAGGCTTATGTCAAGCGATCTCTCATTCGGCGGACTCCTTACTTACCGTTACAATGAGTTCTGCCCTATATTCGAGGCCCGTGCCAGCGCTGACTATCTGCTGAGGGACAAGTTCGATTTCACCGCTTCTGTCGGTGTGAACAACTTCGGTCCGGTGTTCGGAGCGATGACCAACCTGAGGTTCTCCCATCTCGTCCTCTTTGCAGGAGTCGATGCCTATGCAGGCAAACTCAGCAAGCAGTTCATCCCGTTGGGACGTATGAACTGCTCCGCCCTCTTCGGGGCGAACCTGAAATTCTAGTATCCTGAAGGGATAACCTAGAGAGGAATATTACGGGAAGCGGTGTTCCAACCCTTGATCGTCAAGGTGCGGCCGCTTCCCTTTGGCGTATCTATGGTTACCGTCTTTCCTTGCCCTGGCATCAGAGTGAAGAAATTGTCGGAATAGAACGTCGGCCTGACGGAATTGCCGTCGGCGTCGAATACCTGCAGCTGGTTGAAGAATGCTATCTTGCCGGAGGTGTTCCGGACCGTTACTTCGAACCTCTCTTCGCCTGTCCTGGCGCCTGCGACTGCCTTGGCTTTGACTTTCAGCCGGGCTGACGGCATAGATGAGAGGCTTGCGAATCCGGACGTACAAGGGCCGGTTATGGTATCCGGTCCTTCGTATTTGTCCTTGGAGCGCCAATAGAAATTCTCGGAGACGAGCCTGCCTTCCGCATCCTTCAGGGTAAGCCGGATGAAATGTACCTGGGAAATGCTTTCAGGGAAGGACAGACCGATTATGTTGTCCACTGAAGAGTCTTCAGGTATGTCGATCCTGACGGACTGTGACGAGATCCTCCTGGAGGACAAGTCGTAAATGTCCGCTGTGGCCGTAAATCCCTTGAATGCCTTGAGGTAGTCGTTGATCACGGACACCGAATCCTTCAGGTAGTCGTACTGGATGTGCAGCGGTTCGAGCGAATGCATCGTATGGTAGAGAGAGGCTGTAGGCTCGAGGTACCAGTCCCACATCCTGGCGCATACCAGCGGAGAAGGATCGTTATGGTACCAGAACAGGAGGCCGGAGCAGAACCTGTCACCGAAGCAGAACTTGTTGAAGTTCCACGTTTCCCAGATGCTCTTGGAATTCATCGCACCTACGAGCTGCCCCTTCCAGGCGAACTCGTCTATATCCTTGGAAGTCCCGTATTCATTGGTCATATCGGTATAGACGGTGGTCATCTTGTGGAAACCGTGACCGTCCATATAGTCCCATACTTCCTTGTTGATTGGCCAGAGGTCCTTCTCGTCCATCATCGAGTGCAGGCTGGTAGGAAGCGGGATGTTAGGGGCACCGTATTCAGGATTGAATCAGTCTATGCGGCTGCCGCGCGGGCTTGCGGTATTCTCGTAATGCTGCATCGGATTGACCTGGAGGTACGGGCTCCCGTCGTGTATTCCGTCACATTCAGACTGCATCTGGTACGGCCTGGTGCCGTCAATGGCTTCCAGGAGCTCCCTTGTCCCGCTTACCTCTGTACTCTCGTTGGATGCTACGTAGAACGCGATCGACGGGTGGTTGCGAAGGCGTTTGACTGTCGCTTCCACGTTGGAAAGATACAGCGGCTCGTCAACGGGATGCCTGGTGTCTCCGGTCATCCAGAACTCCTGCCATACCAGGATACCGTATTCGTCGCATAGCTGGTAGAAATAGTCGGATTCGGCGATTCCGCCGCCCCAGTGCCTGAGCAGGTTGATTCCGGACTGGGCAGTATAGCGGAGCTCCGCGGCCATCCTCTCGTCGGAGGTGCGCTGCATGGCCTCAGGAAGCCAGTTGGATCCGTGGATGAATACCGGTCTGCCATTCACTATGAACATCTTCGAACTGTCTGGAGTATCCCTTGTCGTGCGGACCTCCCTGATCCCGAATTTCGTAGAAAGGGAGTCGCTGAGTATGCCGTCCACGGTAACCTTCATCTTGAGCGTATACAGGTTCTGGGGCCCCTTGTTCTTCGGCCACCAGAGTTTCGGCTCATCGAATGTCAGCCCTTCGAATTCTTCCGGAGTGAAAGTCACGGTTTCGTGCATCCCTCTGCCTACGGAGACTTTTTTCGAGAAGGCAACGTCTCCGATGCTTCCTGAAACCACACAGTCTACAGGTTTCTGACCGTCTGCCGAACCACAGTTGAAGACCTCCACGGAAACGGTTTCCCTGGACGAGTCATAGTCCGGATGGGCAAGCTCCGACTTTACGAACGGATGGCGCATCGCGACAGGACCGGTAGTGTATAGCAGAATGCTCTTCCATATTCCGGTATTGCGGTCCCTGATGCCGTCGTCGTAATAGAAATCCCATCCAACAGTCATAAGCTGGGTGACGTTGCTTCCGATCATACCGTCGCCGCCGTTGTGGTTCTCATTCGTGGCTCCCCATTTCTTCTTCATCGTACGGCCCGGCTCGTCTACCGGATATACGAGCACGGCCAGGACGTTCCTGCCATCTTTCGAAAGGTGGTCGGTGATGTCCAGGTATCCTTCACGGAACATTCCCGACATAGTTCCCACCAGATGGGAGTTGAGCCAGAATTCCGCCCTGTAGTTGATACCTTCCGGCTGCATCCAAACGTGCCCGCCTTCACTGACCTGCGGAGAATCGAATTCCGTCCTGAACCAATAGGTGTAGAAATCCCTGCCGGAGACTGAAAGGTCAGGTATCTTGTTCTCGCTCAACTTGTTGTTGATTCCGTAATAAGGGTCAGGGTAGACCTTGTTCTCGACCAGTGAGGTGAGAACGGTGCCCGGTACCACGGCGTCCTGCCAGCCGGAGGCATCGAAGGTCGGGGAAGAAATCCTTTCCCCTGAGGCGCCAGCCTCCCCGGCGCGGCACATCTTCCATTCGTATCCGCCTCCGTGGACTGTCTTGGAATCCAGGTATATCCTGTCGGAACGCCTGGCGTCATTCCCTCCGAGGCAGGGGAGGGAGAGTGCGATCGCCGTCAGGGTAGAGATGATGCTGAGTCGGTATTTCATATTCTTTGGATTATTCCCACTCGATGGTTCCCGTTGGCTTCGGGGTGAGGTCGTAAAGCACGCGGTTCACGCCGGGGACTTCCGTCACGATTCGCTTCGTGATGTGGTGGAGCAATTCATAAGGGATCTCTTCTATGGTTGCGGTCATCGCATCGCGGGTGTTCACGGCACGTATGATCACAGGCCAGTCCCAGCTGCGCTTGTTGTCCTTGACTCCCGTGGACTTGTAGTCGGGAACGATCGTAAAGTACTGCCATACCTTGCCTTCAAGGCCGTTCTTGGCGAACTCCTCGCGCAGGATGGCGTCGCTCTCGCGGAGTGCCTCCAGGCGGTCTCTCGTGATGGCGCCCGTGCACCTGACACCAAGGCCAGGGCCAGGGAACGGCTGGCGGAAGACCATACTGTCCGGGAGCCCCAGTTCCTTGCCGACTACGCGGACTTCGTCCTTGTAAAGCAGTTTGATAGGTTCTACGAGCTCGAACTTGAGGTCTTCGGGAAGACCGCCCACGTTGTGGTGGGATTTGACGGGACCGGACTCTACGATATCAGGGTATATGGTTCCCTGAGCGAGGAAACTGATGCCCTCGAGCTTGCGCGCCTCTTCCTCGAATACGCGGATGAATTCGGCACCGATGATCTTGCGCTTCTGCTCAGGATCGGCAACACCGGCCAGTTTGTCAAGGAAACGGTCCGTGGCATCCACGTACACAAGGTTTGCTTGGAGCTCATCGCGGAAAACGCGGATCACCTGCTCGGCTTCACCCTTGCGGAGGAGTCCGTGATTGACGTGGACGGAAACCAACTGTTTTCCCACGGCCTTGATGAGCAAAGCCGCGACTACCGATGAATCGACACCGCCGGACAAGGCAAGCAGCACCTTCTTGCTGCCGATCCTCTCCTGCAGTTCCTTAACTTGTTCTTCAATGAATGCCTGGGCAGCCTTGGCTGTAGTGATTCGCTCCATACTCTCTGGGCGGATGTTACCTGTGGTCATGTTCTATAATGCTAATAAGTTAATAATCAGTGTATTATGTCAGTCTTAAAACTATTCCCACTCGATCGTTGCCGGTGGCTTGGAACTAATGTCGTAGACTACGCGGTTGACCCCCTTGACCTTGTTGATGATGTCGTTCGAGACACGGGCAAGGAAGTCGTACGGGAAGTGGAACCAGTCGGCTGTCATTGCGTCTGTGGACACCACCGCCCGGAGCGCGACCGGACTCTCGTAGGTGCGCTCGTCACCCATCACCCCCACGCTCTTGATCGGAAGCAGGATCACTCCCGCCTGCCAGATGGCATCGTAGAGGGTCCCGGCCTCAAGCCTCGGGTCTGAAGCTGACGGAAGGTGGAGGGAAGAACAGTCGTAATCGCGGAGTCCGCGGATATAGATGTCATCAGCTTCGCGCAGTATGCGGAGTTTCTCCTCCGTGACTTCGCCGAGTATCCTTACGGCCAGCGACGGTCCCGGGAAAGGATGCCGGCCGACCAGCTCTTCCTTTATTCCGAGGGCCCTTCCGACCCTGCGTACCTCATCCTTGAAAAGCATTTTAAGAGGTTCGACTATCTTCAGGTTCATCTTCTCCGGCAGCCCGCCCACATTGTGGTGGGACTTGATCTTGGAAGCTATTCCCTCGATTCCTGCGGATTCTATCACGTCAGGGTATATGGTGCCCTGGGCGAGCCAGCGGGCGCCTTCTATCTGCTTGGCGTATTTGTCGAAAGTCTCTATGAACAGCCTTCCGATTATCTTCCTTTTTGCTTCCGGTTCCGTCACACCGGCAAGGCCGGAGATGAACTCGGACGAGGCATCGGCGCCGATTACGTTGAGGTCCATATCCTTGTATGTCGCAAGGACATCCTCATATTCATTCTTCCTGAGCAAGCCGTTGTTTACGAATATGCAGGTGAGGTTGTGCCCTATGGCTTTGTTGAGGAGGACTCCGGCGACGGTGGAATCCACTCCGCCGCTGAGACCGAGGATCACCTTGTCGTTCCCGAGCTGTTCCTTAAGGGAAGCTACCGTGGTTTCTATGAAGG
>JAGDBQ010000015.1 GCA_017958985.1 Bacteroidales bacterium | reverse complement strand
GCCCTGGTCAAATCCGGACTGCTGCCATACGGTGCCGGCGGAAAGGTGGACAGGCATTCGCCGACCCTCTTCCGCAACGACATCAACCGCCACGTCTCCCAGATGGTTACCACGAGGGTGGCTACTACAAACTCCCCTTGGCTGCGTGGTATG
Organism: Bacteroidales bacterium; assembly: GCA_017958985.1. Taxonomy (GTDB): domain Bacteria; phylum Bacteroidota; class Bacteroidia; order Bacteroidales; family UBA932; genus Cryptobacteroides. The sequence continues at coordinate 20,075 of JAGDBQ010000015.1, read as the reverse complement.
AACATCGGCGACGAGCACACCATCCCGGTAAGCCACGGAGAGGGCAAGTTCGTGGTCAGCGAGGAGATGGCCCGGGAGCTGTTCGCCAACGGCCAGATCGCTTTCCAGTACGTGGATCCTATCACGGACGAGCCTACGATGGAGTCGCCTTATAACCCTAACGGTTCCTACTATGCCATCGAAGGCATCATCAGCCCGGACGGCCATATACTCGGAAAGATGGGCCATTCTGAGAGATACGAGGATAACCTGATGAAGAACATCGAGGCCGACAAGGAGCAGCCTCTGTTCGAAAATGCAGTAAGGTATTTCAAATGAATCGACTATGAAGCTCCATCTCGCAGCGGTACTGATCGCCCTGTTCGCCTTTCCGGCGATGATGGCGGCACAGGATTATGACAAGAGTTTCCGTTACTGGAACGAAGGTCCCCTGACCCTCGGAGACTTCACCATCCGCGATATGTGGACCGACGATCCGTCCGTCAATTCTTCGATGGAATACGGGCTGGCCTTCAGGGATACGGTGCTACGCTTCGGGAACCTCCGTTACCGGACGTTGTATTCCTTGGCGAAGATGGACAGGGTGAATTCGTGGATAAGGACCGGAAGGGCCACCGAACTTACCCTGAAATACCACCAGGTGGCATTCGACATAGCCGAGCTGAACCGCAGGAAGCTGCAGGACAGGTTCGAGAACGGGGAAGTATTCGTGATGCCGTCAAACCTGATAAACTTCTATGAGAAGAATCTCACCAACGAGATAAATGAATACAGGGCCAAATCCAGCCAGGGACACGATGCCGAAGTCATAGAGGAATACAGGAAACGTATCCACGACGAACTGGGCAAATATCCGGAAGGGATAAACGAGCCTGTCATCCGCTTCCGCAACAGCGGTTTCGGGTACCATCTCGGTCCGTATGGTGAATTCCTTGCAGGAGAAGCGACTTCCTTCCTGGGGCCGCAGTTGGGACTCCTGCTCGGAATGGAATATTCCTTCAAGAGGCTGCGCACCAACTGGGACATCTCTTTCGGAAGATATCTCGGAGGCCTGAGGAAGAGTGTGGCTTACATAGACGATTATAATGACATCCAACATACCTGGGGGAAGGACTGGGACTGCCACGGAATGCTCGTCGACTTATCCCTGGGCTTCGCCATAGTGGACAATGCCCGTCTGACCATAGCTCCGATGGTCGGCTTCGGAGGAATGAATGTCGAACTGGACAGGATATACCAGAAGGAGAAGGATATCACGGAAAATATCGACGGATTCAGGTACCTGGCTGGGGTCAACGTAGACTTGAAGCTTTCCAGGAACTACAGCTTCGGCTGGGACGGCAGGAACTACGGCGAGAACAACATCCGATTGAAGCTGTATGTCGCCAAATCGGATGTGGAGGAATTTGCCGGGCCGCTGAGCATCAACTGCGGACTGTTGTTCAACCTCTACGGCAGGATGGTAAGATAGATTGAAAATAACATCATCGTATATGAGAGACTTATTCTTGACAAATACACTTTCCAGGAAGAAAGAACTTTTCGTCCCTATCCAGAAAGGCCACGCCGGAATGTACGTCTGCGGACCAACGGTTTACGGTGACGCCCACCTTGGCCACGCCCGTCCCGGGGTGACCTACGATGTACTGTTCAAGCTTCTCAAGCATCTGGGATACAAGGTGCGTTACGTGCGCAACATCACGGATGTGGGACACCTGGAGCACGATGCCGACGAGGGTGAGGACAAGATCACCAAGAAGGCCAGGCTGGAGCAGTTGGAGCCGATGGAGGTGGTCCAGAACTACACTTTCAGGTACCACGAGGCTATGCGTCTGCTGAACGTCGCTCCCCCGTCCATCGAGCCGAGAGCGTCCGGTCACATCATCGAGCAGATCGAGACCATAAAGAAGATACTCGACGCAGGATATGCATACATCTCCAACGGATCCGTATATTTCGACGTAGAGAAATACAACCGGGACCACCACTACGGCATCCTTTCCGGCCGTACCCTGGATGACACCCTCGAAGGGACCAGGGCGCTGGACGGCCAGGGCGACAAGAGGGCTCCTTATGATTTCGCACTCTGGAAGAAGGCAGAGCCGGAGCATATAATGCACTGGCCGAGTCCCTGGAGCGAAGGTTTCCCCGGCTGGCATCTCGAGTGCTCCGTGATGGGAGAGAAATACCTGGGCAGCGATTTTGACATCCACGGCGGCGGAATGGACCTGATGTTCCCTCACCACGAATGCGAGATCGCACAGAACGTTGCCTGGAGAGGAACGCAGGGCGTCCATTACTGGGTCCACAACAATATGATCACCATCAACGGCCAGAAGATGGGCAAGTCCCTCGGGAACTTCATCACCCTTCCTGAACTGTTCTCCGGAAACCACCCGAAACTCTCGCAGGCATATTCCCCGATGACAGTCCGCTTCTTCATCCTCCAGGCTCATTACCGCAGTACCCTGGATTTCAGCAACGAGGCCCTTCAGGGTGCAGAGAAAGGCCTGAAAAGGATAATGCAGGCATACAAGGACCTCTGCGCGATGTGCGGGGTGACAAGGCAGGAGAAGCCTTACGGAGAGGATACGATCGAGGTCGCTCCGGAGACTTGCAGCGCTGATTCAGAAGAGATCAAGGGAATATTCGACGGAGTCTATGAGGCTCTTTGCGACGACCTCAACACACCGGTCGCGGTGGCTCATATATTCGAAGCCGTCAGGATTATCAATTCGGCCAAGGCCGGCGCCAAACTCACCGGAAACGACCTTCAAGCCCTCCTCAGGTTGTTCGACGATATAGTATTCGGCGTGCTCGGACTCAGGGACGAATCCGCTTCAGAGTCCGGAAAGGGCCGCGATGTCGTGGCCGGCCTTATGGAGATGGTCCTGGAGGACCGCGCCAAGGCCAAGGCTGCAAAGGACTGGGCCGCCAGCGATGCTATCCGTGACCATCTCAAAGCGCTCGGCATCACCGTCAAGGACACGAAAGACGGCGCCGAATGGAGCCTTGAATAGGACAGAATAATTAATCGTAGTTGAATCGAGGGTGACCGTAAAGTCATAAAGACTAAAGGTCATCCTCTATTGGTATAAACTCGCGCGTGCTCAGCCCGGGTATAGGCTCGTGCGTGCTCCGCCGACAGCCATCCGCAAAGGAATCACGTCCATCCTCGGTCACAGGCAGCAGGAGGGGTGCGGAATCTCGCGCAAGGGTGTGTCCAGATGGACCCTTGAGCGGGGGGGGAGAGGTGTGAATAAAGGGGAAATCCTGCCCTAAGGCGCCGGATCATTCTTGAGGGCATTTAGAAATTGTCCCACGAGGATTCGAACCTCGGTCCAATGTTAAGGAGACAGGTGTTCTAACCTAATTGTAATTCGATATACAGCACGTTACAAGTTTTTCCAATAATCGGGGCAACAACGGGACAACAACGGCGATATCAGGAATCCCGACGCCAATACTTTCTCCTCCGAATGGGTCCGCGTCAAACCTTTCTCTGAAGGTTCCCAAACGATCCTGGTCACACTCCCCTTCTGAACCCACGGCGTAGTTTTCAATCAAAGTACGAATATGTGGCTCAGGTCTCATCTCAAGGCCCCAGACCAGATGCCGACAGCCTCAAGTCGGACTGATGACGTAACGGAAGAGGCTGCCTCCCGGACACCCTATATTCCTGGCTACATCACATAAAACAGGAGCCGGCTCAAGAGTGAGTCGGCTCCGTTTCCGTATATCCAGGTAGAGTGACTATTCGGTCCTTCCGTTGAGGGAATAGACGTAGGCCTTCTTGCTGGAAGTCTCGTACATCGAGTTGTACTTGGTGAGCAGACCGCGGACGATGACATCATCGCCGACGGCTACCTGACCGTCACCGTCAACCCAAGCCCTGTTGCCAAGCCAATATATGCTGTAGCACTCGAAATCGTGCTCAGGATCAGTGGTCTTCTTCTTGTCGTCAGACACACCATAGGCTTTACCGTCATCGGAAATCCAGAATGTACCGTAACCGTAGGAAGCGCTGAATGTGTAAAGGATGGCGGAAACCTTACCCTTCACGCACACATCGTTCTGGCATCCAGCTTCGACACAAGCTGCAGCACCGGCCACGTTGAATGGATAATCCACGTTACCGACACCGTTGGCATCAGTGGTGACACCGTTGATTTCGTAAACATATGCCTTCTTGCTGGAAGTCTCACAGATACCGTTGTAGATGGTAAGCTTGCCGTGAATGATAACTTCGTCACCGACGGCGACCTGAGCATTTCCTTCGACCCAAGGCTTATTGCCGAGCCAGTACACGCTGTAGCACTCGAAATCGTGGTCAGGATCGGTGGTCTTCTTCTTGTCAGCAGACACGCCGTGAGCGACGCCATCATCGGAAATCCAGAATGTACCGTAACCGTAGGAAGCGCTGAATGTGTAAAGGACGGCGGAAACCTTGCCCTTCACATAGAAGTCTGAAGCGCTTTCACCGGTAAGGGTCTTGCAGTACTCGATTGCCTGGGCGACCGTGAACGGATTCGTCAGGGTTCCCTGCAGACCGGTCTGGCTTACTACAGAGGTGACGGTGGAAGAGGACTTGCCGGAAGCGGAAGTGAAGGAGATCTCAGCCGAACGGGCAGACTCCTGCTGGCTTTCAGCTACGTGGAACGATACTACCGTAGTGTCCTTGTCAAGGCTGACACCGGTAACGCTGACCCAGTCCTTGGCATCCTCAGGGATGGAGATGGTAGGGCCGTTGCCCTTGCAGACGAGCTTCACGATGAAGTCTCCGCCGGCAGCATCGAAGCCGTTGACAGCACCTTCCTCAAGCTTGATGAGGGACTTGACAACCTTGACAACAGCAGCATCGACGATTTCGACGGTACCGTTGTAAAGCTTCTTTGGACCTTCGATGGTCACAACGTCAGCTACATCGATTCCGAAACTTGCCCAACCGCCGGAAGCATCCTTAGGATACTGGCCACTGGAGTTCTTTACACCGTAGATATAAAGCTCTCCGGTGTCATCCTTGATGTAGAAGTTGCCGTATTCGGTGCTGGAGATCGCTGTGACGGTACCGGTGACACGGTAGGTCTTGCCTTCCGGTCCGGCGTTCACCTGGGCGCAGGTAGCATCCTCTGCGGCCTTGAGGCCCTGGATAACCACGAGGTACTGGGTGTAACCACCACAGGAGATGGCGATCTCGGTCTCACCCTTTCCGGAGACGGTCTCCGGAGCAGAGATGGTAATGGAGGTCTGGCCGGCGGAACCGCTGGTCGGGGAAACCGTAAGCCATTCAGGAATATCAGAAGAGATGGTCCAGGAGTCGGTAGCGTTGACCGTCACGGTCTTGGTGCCGCCGGACATAGGGAGGGAAACGTAGGTGTCGGAGACCTGGATGTTGCCAAGGGTTCCGAGTTCTTCATCCTCGTTGCAACCGACCATCAGGAACATAGAAGCAGCAAGGGCTGCAAGTATATATCTTAATTTCATGATCTTTGTCGTATTAAGCATTAGTTAAAGAAGTACTTGATACCGACAGAAGCGTACCAGCACTGACCGATGGCATAGTATGGCTTCCAGGTCTCGGTGCTTCCGCTGATGGAAGCAGGAGTGGAGAAGGTAGGATAACCCTCTGCATCGACACCTTCATACTTGAGGATACGGGCCTCGGAGCCGATTTCAGGGTTCAGCTGCTTGGAAACACCCCAGGATGAATTGAAGAAGTTCAGGACGTTCTTCATATCAAGGCTGAGCTGGAGCACGTTGGTGGTCTTGCCCACGTTCACCTTGAAATCATGCTTGTAGCTGAAGTCGATCCTGTGGACCCAAGGAGAGTAGACTGAATATGGTTCGGCGTACTGTCCCTGGCGCTCACTGAGGAACTTGGAGTTGTGGACGTAGTCCATGAAGCGGTCGCGGTTGTCAGCGTTGACGAAACGGAACTGGTTGGAAGAAACCTCCTCATCGGTAGGGATGTAGATCGCATCGTAAGCGTAACCGTCACCGTTCATGTCATTGGAGAGCATATAGGAGTAGTTGTATCCTCCGCGCCAAGCTTCATAGATGAGGCTGTAGTGGTTACCGCCCAGGTCGTGGAGGGTCGCAGAAGCGATAACACGGTCAGGAGTGACATACTGGGAGTTGTGCAGCTTGATATTGTTGATACCTGCGGTGGTAGGAACATAAGCGACTGCAGACTCGGCGTTGGAACCTGGCAGACCGGTGATCTCCTTGGAGACGGTGTGCGTGTAGGCAGCCATAAGGCTGAGGTTCTCGAGAGGGCGTGCATTGATGGTGACGTTGCCTGACCATCCGTAGCCCTTGCCGGTGTTGCTGAGCACGAAAGCGCTGGTTCCGGTCTTGGAATCGGACGGGAAGATAGGACGGTTGTCGACACCGTTGAACCTTGCGAATCCCTCGACTGGCTTGATGCTCCAGTCTTCCATCGTCGCAGCGTTGATGGTCTTGTTGAAGATACCTTCAGCGGTGATGCTCAGAGGGAATACGGTAGGGAATGCATAGTCGATGGCGAGGGAAGTCTTCCAGACCTGAGGCATCTTGAAGCCAGGATCGACAGCGGAAATAGATGAAGGAGCGGTACCGTCCTCAGGCTTGATGCTCATCGGATAACCGAGGGTTGCAAGCTTGTTCTGGAGGGCTGCGATGGTAGCCTTGCCACCTTCGGTCACGAGACCGCCGGCGAACTCGTCCATAGTGAAGCCGTTCCTGGCTGCATTCCTGGCATTGATCTGAGCCTGGTACTGGACCATACCGGAGTTGGTAGGCATATTCGTGAAGAACACGAGAGGGATACGTCCCTCGAAGAGACCTGAACCTCCGCGGACTTTGAGGCTCTTGTCGCCGAGTACATCCCAGGAGAAGCCGAAGCGAGGAGAGATGGAAACACGTGCCTTAGGCCAGGTACCTGTGTCGATGTTGCGGACGTTGCCGTCGCCATCGAAATAGTCGATAGCGAGGATTTCGTTGTTGGTCATCAGGTCGTCGTTGTTGAACAGGAGGGCGTCAGCACGGATACCGGCCATGAGCTTGAGGTTCTGGACCGGATTCCACTCATCCTGGAGGAAGAGGCCCGGACGGCTGAACCTTACACGGGCGGCAGGCTTGGCCTCACCATCGTAACCGTAGGTAAGGCAGACGACCTCAGGAGTAGCTCCGTTGATGAAGTCGTCAACGCTGGCATAGCGGTAGTAACCGGTACCGTTACGCATATACTGGTTGTCAGCCATCTGGTATTCATAGGTGAAACCTCCGGTGACCTTATGCTTTCCGGCGTAGTAGTTGAGCTCGTCCTTGATGTTGATGGTGTTGTTGTGGACGGCGTTGTTCCAGGTGAAGAGCTCGTATCCGAGGGCGATGTAGTTGCCGTTGGAGCCGGTTCCATCCTGGATGTCGATGAACGGGAACTCGTCGGAAGTGGAACCGCGGACGTCACCGATCATTGAATATGTAGCGATGAACTGGTTGGAAAGCTTGTCGGAGAGACGGCTGTTGAGGTCGAAGGACCAGGTGTCCACCTTGTTGTTCATCGAATACATCGAATTCGCATAGGACATCGAGTACTGGGAAGTACGGGCATATGAAGAACGGGTACCACCGTCCATTGAGGTTGCGTTAGGTGCGACCCAGTTCTTGTTCAGGGTGCTGTTGTAACGCAGGGCGAGATGGTGCTTGTCGGTGATGTTCCAGTCGATGCGGGCAAGGAACTTCCTGTTGCTGATGTCGGCAGGGAAATCTGTCCAGGAACCGGTGTCATATCCATACTTCGACTTGACGAACTCGGAAACTCTCTGGAGGTCGGAAAGCTTTGTACGGGAAACGTATCCGGTAGGGTCTGCGACACCGTTTGCGGAGCCTCTCCAGCGGTTGGCCACCGACGGGCTGTTCTTCATTTCGTAGTTGACGAAGAAGAAGAGCTTGTTCTTGATGATCGGGCCGCCGAGGGTCAGACCATAGGTGGTGCTGCGGTCCTTAGGACGGTCTCCGCTGATGATATCCCTTCCGTAAACCACGTCACCGTGCATGAACTCGTTGTCGTGATAGACGTATGCGGTACCCCTCAGGGTGTTGGTACCGGACTTGGTGATGGCGTTGACACCACCGCCGATGAAGTTGGTCTGGCGGACATCGTAAGGAGCGATGACGACCTGCATTTCCTCGATGGCATCGATGGAGATCGGACTGCCGCCACCAGGAAGGTTGTCGGAAAGACCGAAGTTGTTGTTGAAGTTGGCACCATCGACGGTGAAGTTGGCGTTACGTCCGTCGCTTCCGACGAAGCTCATTCCGTTGCCACCGTAAGGGGAAAGCCTTGTGACGTCGGTGATGCTCCTGGAAACGGTAGGAAGATTGGCGATCTGCGAATTGTTGATATTCGTGGCTGCGCCGGTCTTCTCTACTGCGAACTTGGACGAAGGAGAAGCCATAACTATGGAGGAGTTGAGCTGCTCGGTGTCAGGGTTGACAGTAGCGTTGAGGTTGTAAGTCTCTGCAAGCTGGAGGACAACGTCGGTGTACTCCAGGGTCTGGTAACCGAGGAACGAGATGGTCACCTTGTAAGGACCACCGACACGCATACCGTTGATGGTGTACTGGCCGTCGCCGTTGGCTACGGCAGCATACTGAGTACCTGAAGGCACGTGGACGGCGACCACCGTCGCTCCGGCCAAAGGACCGCCGTTCTCATCATTGATGCGTCCGGCAAGACTGGAAGTCGTTACCTGTGCGAAGGCTGCGACTCCTGCGAAGATAGCTGCCAAGGCAGCCAATCCTTTTTTGAGTAATTGAACCATAGAACTTAATTAAGTATTGAAATTAACTAACATCCAAATAATCGTGCGAAATTAATACAAATTATCGGGTTGCTAAAATTTTCAACCTCGACAAACTGAATTAAAACGATGAAGTTTTCAACAACTTTTCAACAAAGTTTCATATCTTTGCAGCCGATAACATCCGAGGACGGATTTGACCCGCTTGCAACCTCGGTCTAAAAAATGCTAAAGAAATGAACTATCTATTTACTTCGGAGTCAGTCTCCGAAGGCCATCCTGACAAGGTGGCCGACCAGATTTCAGATGCAATCCTCGATGAGTTCCTGCGCCAGGACCCTGAAGCCAAGGTAGCCTGCGAAACGTTCTGTTCGACAGGGCTCGTGCTCGTCGGCGGAGAAGTGCGTTCAGACAACGCCTACGTGGACATACAGAAAACAGTGCGCGATGTGATCCACAAGATCGGCTACGACAAGTCCGAATATATGTTCGATGCCGACTCCTGCGGAATCCTTTCAGAGATCCACGAACAGAGCTGCGACATCAACCGCGGAGTAGTTCGCGAAGATCCCGAGGAGCAGGGCGCCGGCGATCAGGGAATGATGTTCGGATATGCCTGCAAGGCGACAGGACATTATATGCCTCTGGCCCTGTACCTGTCCCATCTCACCCTGAAGACCCTCGCGGACATCCGGCACAACACCCCGGAGCTTATGCCTTACCTGAGGCCTGATTCCAAATCGCAGTACACGATAGAATTCGACGAGAACAACCATCCCGTCCGCGTACATACGATCGTGGTTTCCACCCAGCACGATGAGTTCGACTCCGATGAGGCGATGAGCGCGAAGATTGAGAGCGATGTCCGGAACATCCTGATTCCGAGAGTCATAGCCGCTCTCGATCCGGAGACGGCGTCCCTTTTCAAAGGGGATTACAAGCTGTTCGTGAATCCTACCGGGAAATTCGTGATCGGCGGCCCGGCAGGGGATACCGGTCTGACAGGCAGGAAGATAATAGTGGACACCTACGGAGGGCGTGCGCCTCACGGAGGCGGAGCTTTCTCCGGGAAGGACCCTTCGAAGGTGGACCGCAGCGCCGCCTATGCCGCCAGATACATAGCCAAGAATATGGTTGCCGCAGGAGTGGCTGAAGAAATGGTCGTCCAGCTGGCATATGCGATCGGAGTCGCCGAGCCCGTAAGCATATTCACGGATACGAAAGGTACCGGAATAATTCCTGACGCCGAGATCGCCGCAAAGATAGGCAAGCTCTTCGACCTGAGGCCGGCCGCGATCATCCGCAAGTTCGGACTCAAGAATCCTATCTACTTCCCTACCGCCACCTACGGACACTTCGGCAGGGAACCTTATGTCAAGGACGGAATACAGTTCTTCGGATGGGAGAAGCTTGACGCAGTGGACGCGATCAAGGCTGAATTCGGAATCTAATCCCCGCGTTCCATCTCGCGGCGGACATCTTTCTCCTTGATGGACTGGCGCTTGTCATAGACCTTCTTGCCTTTGGCGAGAGCGATGACCAGTTTTGCGAATCCTTCGTCGTTGATAAAGAGCTTCACGGCAACTATCGTGAGGCCCTTTTCCTTTACGGACTGGTGCAGATGGCGGAGTTCCCTCTTGGTAAGCAGCAACTTGCGGTCGCGCAGGGGTTCGTGCTGTCCCCAGGTCCCCCAGAAGTAGGTAGCCACGTTCATACCCTTGACGAAGAGCTCGTTCCCGACGAAATAGCAGTAGGAATCCACCAGGGAAACCTTCCCCAGGCGGATGGATTTGATTTCGGTTCCCACGAGGACGATTCCGGCCTCGTAGGTCTCCAGGAACTCGTAATCGAACGATGCTTTCTTGTTCCTTATCTCTATCCTGTGTTCCTTCTGTTTCGCCATATATTCAGTTACGGGAATGCAAATATAGCTACTTTTCTTGGTGTTGCAGTTTTTAATCGCTAAGTTTGTTATTTGCAAGCCTTTGTTGACAACAAACCAAAACTGTATGATAATGAGAAAAATCATCCTCGCGGCAGCAGCCGCACTGACACTGGTCTCGATGGCATCCTGCCACAAGTACAAGTACGAGACCGTCAAGGGGGATCCTTTGAAGACAAAGATCTACACCCTTGACAACGGACTGAAGGTATATATGTCCGTCAACAAGGAGACTCCTCGCCTGCAGACCTACATCGCCGTGAAGGTCGGCAGCAAGAACGATCCTCACGAGACTACCGGTCTCTCACACTATCTCGAGCACCTTATGTTCAAGGGCAGCGAGAGTTTCGGAACCTCCGACTACGAGGCCGAGAAGCCGCTCCTCGATTCCATCAGGGCCCTGTTCGAGGTCTACAGGACCAAGACCGACCCTGCCGAAAGGATAGCCCTCTACCACAAGATCGACTCGATCAGCTACGAGGCTTCCAAGATCGCCATCCCCAACGAATACGACAAATTGATGTCGATTATCGGCGCCAGCGGAACCAACGCCTTCACGTCCAACGATATGACCGTCTATACGGAGGATATTCCTTCAAACGAGATCGAGAATTGGGCCAAGATCGAGGCTGACAGGTTCATGCATCCTGTGATCAGGGGCTTCCATACCGAGCTGGAGGCAGTGTACGAGGAGAAGAATATGAGTCTGACCGAGGACCAGGAGAAGGCAATGGAAGCTATCGATTCCGTACTTTTCGCCAAGCATCCTTACGGCCTGCAGACCACCCTCGGAACCCAGGAGCATCTGAAGAACCCTTCGATTATCAATATCGAGAACCACAGGAACAACTTCTACGTTCCCAACAACATAGCCATCTGCGTTTCCGGCGACTTCGACCCGGACACCTTCGTGGCCACGATCGAGAAGTATTTCGGAGACTGGGAACCGAATCCTGACATCAAGACACTTCAGTACGAGGAAGAAGCTCCTATCACCGCTCCGGTGGAGAAGAACGTATACGGACTGGATGCAGAATTCGTGATGGTAGGATGGAGGACTCCTGGCGAGAAGGATTTCCTCAGAAGCGAAGTCGGGGACCTCGTCAGTTCCATCCTCTCGAACGGAAAGGCAGGAATAGCCGACCTCGACCTGATCCAGGCCCAGAAGGTCAATTCCTTCTTCGGATTCAACTATTCCCGTCCGGACTACGGTGAATTCCTCCTGTTCGGTTATCCTCGTGCAGGGCAGTCCCTCGAGCAGGTACGCGACCTGATGCTTGAAGAAATCGCCAAGCTGCGCGCAGGAGACTTCGACGATGAGCTTATCCAGGCCACCATCAACAACTACAAGCTGAGCAAGATGCGCCAGCTGGAGAGGAACGGGAACCGCGCGATGGCTTTCGTCAACTCTTTCATCAACGAGCATAACTGGAAGGACGACGCCCTCCAGATGAAGCGTCTCGAGAAGGTCACGAAGCAGCAGATCGTCGACTGGGCCAACGAATATCTCGGAGCCAACAGCCACGTGACGGCATACAAGCGACTGGGAATCGACAAGAACATCGACAAGATCGCAGCCCCTGCCATCACCCCTATCGAAACCAACCGCGACAAGCAGAGCGCCTTCCTGAAGGATATCCAGCAGACGGAGGTCAAGCCTATCGATCCGGTATTCCTGGATTTCTCCAAGGATATGAAGAAGGGTGAGATCAGCGGCCTCGAGTTCCTGTACAAGAAGAACGAACTCAACGACATAGCAACCTTGTTCTGCACATTCGACAAGGGCACCCAGAACGATCCGCGCCTGGATATCGCCTTCCGTTACCTGGACTATCTCGGAACACCTGAAAGGAGCGCCGAGCAGATCAAGAAGGAGCTTTACAACCTGGCTTGCAACGAGAGGTACACCGCCGGACCTTTGCAGAGCAACATCGGAGTAACCGGACTCGACGAGAACGTAGGCAAGGCTATGGCCATCGTAGAAGACCTGATCTTCAACGCCGTTGCCGACACCAACATCCTTGCTGAAGTGAAGTCCGACATCCTGAAGAACCGTGCGGACGAGAAACTGAGCCAGAGCGGATGTTTCGCCGCCCTCCAGAGATACATCTTCTACGGTCCTGAATTCATCGGAAAGAATACCCTTACGAACGAGCAGGTGCTCGCCCTTACCTCAGACGAACTGCTCCAGGCTGTCAGGGACCTCTACGGCAAGAAGCACGACATACTCTACTATGGTCCTTCCGATGAAGGCGCCGCAAGGAAGATCATCGCCGAGTGCCACAAGGTTTCCGACAATCCGGAAACCCTGGAAAAGGAAATCCCTCAGGACAGGAGGGTCGAGAAGAGCGAAGTGTTCATCGCTCCGTACGATGCCAACCAGTTCTACTATCTGCAGTATTCCAACGATGGCAACAAGTTCGATGTAGCCAACGATCCTTCCGTGACGATGTACAACAACTACTTCGGTAGCGGAATGAACGCCATCGTATTCCAGGAGATGCGTGAGGCCAGGGGTCTCGCCTACTCTGCACGGGCATTCCTCCGCACTCCGTCCTTCAAGGAGAGCGACTACAGCTTCTATGCTTTCATAGCATCCCAGAACGACAAGCTCCGCGAGGCGGTCGAGGCATTCGACAAGATCATCAACGATATGCCGGAATCCCCTGAGGCGTTCGAGGTTGCGAAGACCGCCGTCCTGAACAATCTCAGGACCAACAGGACCACCGGAATCAGCGTTCTCTACGATTATCTCAACCTGAAGGATCTCGGCCTGACGGAAGACCGCGACAAGGCCGTTTTCGAGAAGATCGAAGGTATGACCCTCGAGGATGTCAAGGCATTCCAGCAGAAGTGGATCAAGGACAGGAAGTATATCTATGGCTTGCTGGGCCGCGAGTCCGACTTCGATATGGACTTCGTCCGCAGTCTCGGTCCTGTCACCCAGCTCACCCTCGAAGAGATCTTCGGCTACTAGATACCGAGCCCTTGAGGCATATGACAACAAGGAGCCGACTCACTTTGGAGTCGGCTCCTTGTTTTATGTGATACAGAGAGGGATCTGGAGTGTCCGGGGGACCCCCGGTCAGGCCGGGGATGACGGGTCAGGCCGGGGACATCGCGTCATTGCCGGCTGCGACCGGCAATCTGGATCCCCGGTCAGGCCGGGGATGACGTGTCAGGCCGGGGATGACGGGGCGGTTTATTTTCCGGTGTACTGGCCGATGAAGAAGATGGCGCCGGTGCTGACTTCGGTGATGACATAAATGAATGGGTGGTCAGCGTGGAAGGTAAACACCTTCGGTTCGTTGCCAGGGCCCGCAGAAGTTTCCTTCATTGTAACATCTGTGACCGCAGCCGCCTCGGAACCGGTCTCGTCAACCTTGATCTTCGCCTTGTGAAGCACTTTGCTGATGCATACGGAAGCCGTTGTCATCGCCGAGAAATCGGCAAAGTCGGAGAAAGCGGTCGGCATACCCATTCCGATGAGGATATCGCTGAAATCGATCTTGAACTCCGATTCGAAGGCCGGGAGTTTCAAGTCGACCTCGTATGCATCATAGAAGGATTTCGGATCCAGGCTTTCTGCAGCGAGACCTTTCATCACATCGGCTACCGAAGACGACTCGTCGGGCAGCAGGACAGTCATCCTGTATGCCTCGTTGCCGTACGGGAGGATGATGGAGGTATATCCCTTGCCCACGCTGACGGAGAAGGCAGCCTTCTGATGCATCATATCCACCTTGAGGGTGGAGCCGTCCTCGCAGATGAATTTTTCCTTGGAAGTGTCGGCCTTCTTGAACTGTTTTGACCATATTCCCTTGAAATAGATTGCATTGAGGAAATGGGCGTAAGTGTTTGGACTGACAGGTTCATCCAGGAGGACCGGAATCATACCGTGCGTCTTCTTGTTGCACCAGGAGTTGATGAAACCCTTTACGTCTTCCTTCGTGAAGTCCTTGTACGTGACGACGGCTTCATAGTTGGACTCGACGGCTTCGGTGAATCCCGGCAGCAAAGGAATCTTCTTGTTGACTACTGCGGTATTCGCAATCTCTATGGTGGTGGAAGGATCGACCTGGGCACTCTGTTCCAGCATGGTCTTGCAGAAGGCATTGAGTGCATCTACGGTGCCTTCTTTATATCCCAGGACGGAATTGATCTCTTCCTGGGTCTTTCCCTTGGCACCATTGTCCACCATCCCGAGGGCGTATGTGACACTTAGAGGAGAAATAAGGAAACTGCCGCCATTGGCCACATCAGCAGTCTTGGAGAACAGCTCCAGTGCGAATACGTTGTTCGCCCGGACCATTTCCATCTGGGAGCGGGTAAGGACGAAATCCTTCCTTTCTTTAATGTCAGGAGTGTCTGCATTGGCCTTATCGCAGGAGGCCATCATAGATGCTGCGAGCAGCACGGCGAAAAATCCAATGAACTTTTTCATAATCATAAATTTATCTCAACCGTAAATATAGAAATGTTTATTATAAAACGCAAAATAACCGGAATACGTCTCATTTTTATATCTTTGTCTACGGTATGAGCAGGAATCCCAAGAATAAATTGCGTGCGCCTATCCCGATCCCTCCCCCGGCACCGCTTCCGGAACCGGAAGAGATAGACTTCGCGCAGGTCCTGGAAGAGTATTCTTCGGGGAAGACAGACCTTGTCGTGGTGCTCGGTCCGACCGCTTCGGGGAAAACCCGTTTCGCAGTCAACCTGGCCCGGGAATTCGGGAAAGTCCGCCCGGCTGAAATCCTGTCCGCAGACAGCAGGCAGGTATACAGAGGGATGGATATCGGCACCGGCAAGGACTTGGACGAATATGGGGAAATCCCCTACCACCTGATCGACATAGTGCCTGCCGGAACCCGGTTCGACCTGTTCCAATGGCAGCAGGCTTTCGAGGCGGCATATTCAGGAATACGGGAAAGGGGTGCGGTTCCTATCCTATGCGGAGGTACCGGACTGTACATACAGGCCGCCACGACAGGATATACCCTGCCTCAAGTACCCCCGAACGAGGCTCTGAGGGCCGAACTGGAGCAGTTCGACACCGAGGAACTGATAGGGAAGCTGGCTTCTTTCGGTCCGCTGCCGGACGAAGGGGTCCTGCAATCCAGGAGGCGCATCATCAGGGCGCTTGAAGTAGCCCTGTACGAGCAGGAGCATCCTGTAGTCAGGAGCAGTTTCCCGCCCAAGAAGGCATATTACATAGGCACCCTGGTAAGCCGGGAGGAGCGGAACGCGAGGATCGACCGCAGGCTGGACGAGAGGCTGGCGAACGGGATGGTGGAAGAAGTCAAGGGATTGCTCAACAGCGGAATACGGGCGGAAGACCTGGTCTATTACGGTCTGGAATACAAGTTCGTGACGCAATACGTCCTGGGCATCCTGAGTTTCGAAGAGATGCGCACCCTGCTTTCAAACGCCATCCATCAGTTCGCGAAGAGACAGATGACGTGGTTCCGCGGAATGGAGAAGGACGGATTGCATATCCATTGGACAAAGGAGACTTTTTGAGTATTTTTGCATAAACAACGGATAGAGATATGAAAGTTGCAGTTATAATGGGCTCGACCAGCGACCTGGATGTTATGAGCGGTGCTTTCGGGATCCTTTCGGATTTCGGGATCGAATTCGAGAAACGTGTAATCAGCGCCCACAGGACACCGGAGCTGATGTTCGAATATACCAAGGCCCTCAAAGGCCGCGGGTTCGGGGTAGTGATCGCCGGAGCCGGAGGAGCCGCCCACCTTGCCGGAGTCGCCGCCGGGCTGACCACGCTTCCGGTAATCGCGGTCCCGATGGCCACCAAGAACCTCGGAGGCCTCGACTCCCTCCTTTCGATGGTCCAGATGCCTACCGGAATCCCAGTCGCCACGGTAGCCATCGGAGGTGCCAAGAACGCAGCTATCCTGGCCGCGGAAATCCTTGCCCTCCAAGACGAGGCTATAGCCGCGAAACTTGACGAATACCGCAAGGCCCAGAGCGAAAAGATTTACAACACAACGATTTAAGCAATATGTTCCGGAATATCACCGCCGCTCTTGCGGCCATTTTTGCCGTCTGCTCAAGCCTCGGCGCCCAGACTGTAATCACTTTGGACGAGACTGGCGAAGAAGGCAAATACACCATCGAAACCACGGTCAACGGAGTCGGCGTACGCACCTACTATACTGAGGAGAACTGGTTCGTCAGCATGTCAACCACGACTTACCTGTTCCTCTACGAGAACGGCTACATCCAGGACAGCGATGTCAAGGGACTGACCAACCTGAAGATGCCGGACGGATCCAGCACCAAGGCCGCCTCTTTCATCATACGTTCGCTCAGGATCGGAGACAAGATAGTGGTGAAGGACACCCCTGCCTTCGTGATAAAGAAGCAGACCGTGCCGCTGCTGATAGGCAGTTCGACTTTCGACAGTTTCGGTGATTACACCAGGCAAGGCAACCGGATCATAATCGGAGACCTTGAACCGGACAAGGATCCTTCCACCATCGTGGATCCTATCGACAGCTTGAAGCAGGCCGCCCAGGCCTTCCTCGAGGAAGGAGACTACGAAGCGGCAGGGAAATGCTTCGGGGAACTCTATGGGAAGGACGCCCTGAATATGCTGACCCAGTACCAGTATGCGATCCTCCTGGGAATGCTCGGGAAGGATGAAGAGAACATCCTGGTCTCGAAGGACTGGCTCTCTTCAAACGAGTACAAGTCCCTTACGATGGATTACTGGATCAACAACGGTCTCGGTGCATCGTATGCCCGCCTGAACCAGAACATTAATGCAATGGACAGCTTCGAAAAAGCTGTCCAGGCATATTGCAAGTTGTTCAATACTTCCGAGAACGAAGTCAAGAAAGGCAAATTCCACGACGAAACCCTCGGGGCGACTTTCTATTCGCTCGGCCGGCTCTATGCAGCCGAAGGGAAGGTCTCGAAAGCAGAATCCTATTGCTCCCTCGCCGCCAAATGCGGCATCCAGGCAGCCATCGACTTCTGCGACAAGTACAAGATCAAATACTAGAAGCTGGCTTCTGTCGGCTCGACTCCGAAACGGCCTCCAAGGACAAGCTTCGCCTTGAGGGATACTGACTTGCCCTTTTCCGGCACGCCTTCCTCTATCATCTCCCTGAGGAGAGTGACGCTCTGTTCGGCTATCTCGGCCAGAGGCTGGATGACGTGAGGGATGACAGGCTTGTTCAAGTCGTAGATGTCGGACTCATCGAAGCAAACGAAGGAGAAGTCCTTCTGGATATTCAATCCCAGGACGTTCATCGCGTTGAATCCGTACATCGCAAGCTTCTTGGTAGGAAGTATGAAGGCTTCGGTACCTCTCTTGGAAGCATCCCGGAAAATCTCGATGACATCCTTCTTCGCGGCGTCGGCTGAATATTCGATCCTGTGGAGCCTGATCTCATCCTTGAGCCCGGCGTCCTCCATCGTCTTGGCATAACCTGCCTCACGGTCGGTAAGGCTGGTCACACCCATCTTGTAGGAAATCATCTCGATCTTGCCGAATCCCTGATGGATCAGGTACTTGGCAGCCATCCTTCCGGCATCGGCATTGTCCACCAGGACTCTTCCGAACTCTTCACCCGGAGCGTCCCTGTCCATAAGGACGGTCGGGATTCCGACACTGCTGGCCTTGGCCAGGGCTGAAGCCGCATCCAGGCAAGGGGCTACGATAAGGCCTTCCACGTTGTACCCGACCATCGTGTCCACCAGCCGGGACAACTTGGCCGGATCCTCTTCCGAGCTGGCGAAGATAACGGTGAATCCCTGGTTGTAAGCGATATTCTCGATATTCCTGCAGATCTCGGCGAAGAACGGATTGGCAAGGTCCGATACAATCACGGCGATTGAATGGGACCGCCCGCTTCTCAAGGATGCTGCAGCATTGTTCCGCCTGTATCCAAGTCTCTTTGCGACCTGGAGGACGCGTTCGGCAGTGTCAGGGTTGACCGGGCAGTCAAGACGGCCGTCCTTGCCCATCTTGGCATTCATCACGAAGGAGACCAGAGTCACTGAAACTCCGGCTTCCCTCGCTACGTCTCTGATTGTAACTTTTTTCATATGGACGAAATGTTATCGGAAACTTATCCGTGAATCATCACTATCAAGCCGGCCATCACGATGGAGACCATACTCATAAGCTTGATAAGGATGTTCAGGGAAGGTCCGGATGTGTCTTTGAAAGGATCTCCGACCGTGTCACCTACCACGGTAGCGTGGTGGTTGACGGAGTTCTTGCCTCCGAAGTGACCGTCTTCGACATATTTCTTGGCATTGTCCCACGCTCCTCCGGAGTTGGCAAGGAAGATCGCAAGGATGAACCCGGCACCGAGTCCGCCGATCAGCAGACCCATCACTCCCGCTTCGCCGAGGCATATTCCTACAATGATAGGGACGATGATGGCGGTGAGGGCAGGGGTTATCATTTCGTGCTGGGCGGCCTTGGTGGAAATCTCCACGCAGCGCTTGTAGTCAGGACGCTGCTTGCCTTCGAGGATTCCGGCGATCTCGCGGAACTGGCGGCGTACCTCGACCACCATCTTCTCGGCTGCACGGCCGACCGCGTTCATTGTCATTCCGCAGAACAGGAAGGCCATCATCGCACCTATGAATACTCCTGCGAGCACCCTTGGGTTCATCAGGTTGACCTGGTAGTACTGGATCATATCAGGGATCGTAGCTTCAGCCACGTTGACTACCCTGTCCCCGATTTTCAGGACAGCGGTTCCGACGTGATGGAGACCGATCTTGATCTCTTCGATGTAGGATGCCAGGAGGGCCAGGGCCGTAAGTGCGGCTGAACCGATTGCGAATCCCTTGCCG
Source organism: Bacteroidales bacterium (assembly GCA_017958985.1). Classification (GTDB taxonomy): domain Bacteria; phylum Bacteroidota; class Bacteroidia; order Bacteroidales; family UBA932; genus Cryptobacteroides. The sequence goes on along the minus strand of JAGDBQ010000015.1, from coordinate 509 downwards.
GTGGCGGCGGTGGTATTGCCGAGGGCATCGAGGGTGTCGGTGCGGTGGCGTACCTCAGGATCAAGCTCACTCATCTGGGCATTGCCTCCGGCGTTGTCGGCTATCGGGCCGTAAGCATCGGTAGCGAGGGTGATTCCCAGGGTTGAAAGCATTCCTACCGCAGCTATGGATATTCCGTAAAGACCGAAGCTGAGCTTGGACGGGTCGAAGGAGAATCCGGTTGCGAAGAGATAGGAAAGCAGGATAGCTACGACTATGGTAACCACAGGGATGGCAGTGGAGATCATACCGAGGCCTATACCTTTGATAATCACGGTAGCAGGTCCGGTCTGGGAACTCTCGGCAAGTTTCTGGGTCGGCTTGTAAGAGTGGGAGGTGTAATATTCAGTGGCCTTTCCGATGATGACTCCGGCGAAGAGGCCTGAGAGAACGGACAGGCTGAGCTGCCACCAGTTGGTGAATCCGAGGACATAGAATACCACGAAGGTGCAGACTGCGATCAGGATGGC
>JAGDBQ010000126.1 GCA_017958985.1 Bacteroidales bacterium | reverse complement strand
GTCAACCGGTTGTGGCGCCAGCCGCACCGCCGGGTATCCACGTTCGGTCAGGATAAGCGCTGAAAGCATCTAAGCGCGAAGCCGTCTCCAAGATGAGACTTCCCTAAAGGGTCGTTGTAGACTACGACGTAGATAGGCGGGAGGTGTAAAGGCAGCAATGCCAAAGCCGACCCGTACTAATAGCCCGAAATCTTTCCGAGTGAAATGAATCGGAGTCTGGCGTAGTTTGTAATCTCTCAAGTAATATATTGCGGTGGTTAAAGCGATGAGGTCCCACCTCTTCCCATCCCGAACAGAGAAGTTAAGCTCATCCGCGCCGATGGTACTGACCCACCAGTTGGGAGAGTAGGTCGCCGCCGTTCTTCGAGAGGCTGATTCAGAAATGAGTCAGCCTCTTTTGTTTGTATTATGTTCTGGGGTTGTCGTAGCCGGTGGCATAGTGCCACCGGAAAGCGTGCCCACCCTCGGGCACGTCAGAGGGAGTGGCCCGGCGGATACAAGTTATCGCGAAGCGATGACGCAGGAGACGTCGGGAGGGATGGAGTGAGCGAAGCGAACGGAACTATTCCGGTGGCACTATGCCGCCGGCTCCCGTCTCCCTGTCTCCCCGACAAAAAAGAGGATGACCTGATGGCCATCCTCTCTCGTATTCGAGTGATACAGAAACTATTTTCAACCTCTTGATCCATAGGCTTCCAGGGCTTTCTCCAGCACCAGGAGGGCTCGTTTCAAGCTGTTGATTTCCAATACGTAAGCCATTCTTACCTGGTTCTTCCCAATCCCAGGTGTACTGTAGAATCCCTGTGCCGGAGCCATCATCACGGTTTCTCCGGTGCAACCGGAATCCTCATCGTGATAGCAGAAATCGGTAAGGCACCATCTGCAGAAATCTTCGGCATCTTCGACCGGCAGGGAAGCGATCGTGTAGAACGCTCCGTTTGGCATCGGAGAATATACTCCGGGTATCTCGTTCAGCCCTTTGATGAAGAAGTTCCTTCTGCCGATATATTCATCGAAGCACTCCTTGGAATACTCTTCGGTACCTTCGATCGAAGCTTCCGCCACGATCTGTCCGAGCAGGGGAGGACTCAGCCTGGCCTGGCAGAATTTCAGGATAGCACCCATAACCTGCTTGTTGTGGCTGACTATCATACCGATCCTGATTCCGCACTCGGAATACCTCTTCGATACAGAATCGATCACGATCACGTTGTCCTCGATCCCCTCCAGGTTTAGCGCCGAAAGGTAAGGGGCGTCAGTATAGCGGAATTCCCTGTAAACCTCGTCGGAGAACAGGAACAGGTCGTGCTGCTTGACGATATCCCTGAGCCTGTAGAGCTCCTCTGCGGAGTAAAGGTAACCCGTAGGATTGTTCGGGTTGCATATCAGGATCGCCTTTGTCCTGTCTGTGATGGCAGCCTCGAAATCCTCAACGGAAGGCAGCGCAAAGCCGTTTTCGATCCTTGAGGTGACAGTCTTGACAGTCACCCCGGCCGTTACGGCGAAGGACAGGTAATTGGCATAGCCCGGCTCGGTCATTATGATCTCGTCACCAGGATTCAGGCAGGCCATAAAGGTCAGGAGCAGGGCTTCCGAGCCGCCTGTGGTCACGATGATGTCGTCAGGTTTAGCGTCGATCCCGAACTTTCCGTAATAGGAACTGAGCTTTTCCCTCAATGACTTGATCCCCTGGCTCGGGCTGTACTCGAGGGTGGTACGGTCGATGGTCTTGAGTGCATCCAGCGCCTTGCGGGGCGTAGGGAGGTCAGGCTGACCGATATTCAGGTGATAAACCTTGATTCCGCGCGCCTTGGCGGCGTCGGCGAAAGGGGTCAGTTTCCTGATGGGAGAAGCGGGGATGACGGATCCGCGGTTGGAAATCTCAGGCATATTCCTTCCTATTTTGCCTTTCCCTGGTTGGCGACAGCTTCCTGCTTGCGTTTGAGTTCCTCAGGGTCAGCGAGGTAGTAGTCCTTCACCAGATTGAGGTCATCGTCGAATTCGAAAACATACGGAGTAGCCGTAGGGATGTTCAAGCTGATAATATCGGTATCGGAGATACCCTTGAGGTGCTTGACGACGCCGCGGAGGCTGTTGCCGTGGGCGACTACGACGATATTGTCGTGGTCCTTGAGGGCAGGGAATATCTCGCACTCCCAATAAGGCATGACACGCTCGATGCAATGTTTGAGAGCCTCTGTACGAGGAACATACTGGTCAGGTACAAGAGCGTAGCGTGGATCCCTGGTAGCACTGTTCGGATCATCCTCAGGAAGATTTCCCGGAGCGACGTCAAAACTGCGGCGCCAGATCTTCACCTGCTCGTCACCGTACTTCTGGGCGGTCTCAGCCTTGTTGAGCCCCTGGAGCATTCCATAGTGCTTTTCGTTGAGCCTCCAGGTCTTCTTGACGGGGATCCAGTCGAGATCCATCGAATCGAGGACATTGTTCAGGGTCTTGATCGCCCTCTTGAGATAAGAAGTATAGGCGACTTCAAACGTGAAACCGGCTTCCTTGAGCGCCTTTCCGGCATCGAAAGCTTCCTGTACACCCTTTTCGCTGAGATCTACGTTGGTCCATCCTGTGAACCTGTTTTCCTTGTTCCACTGGCTCTCGCCGTGGCGGATGAGAACTATTCTTTTCATATCTGATTAAATAACGATTATCATAATGCGACCGACAAAGATACTAAATCTTTCTGTTGTTGCGCTCATATTCCCGGCACCAGGAGCTGAGTTCGCACGATGGACATTTCGGGCTTCTCGCCGTGCAGGTGTATCTCCCGTGCAAGATGAGCCAGTGGTGCGCCTTCGGCCTCAGAGATTCCGGAATATGCGACTCCAGGTCCTTTTCCACGGCATCTACCGTCTTGCCGTCAGACAACCCGAGGCGGTGTGAAACCCTGAACACGTGGGTGTCGACGGCGATGACGGGCTTGTCGTAGACTATCGAAGCTATCACGTTCGCGGTTTTGCGCCCGACCCCCGGGAGGCTCATCAGCTGGTCTATGTCCGAAGGAACCTCGCCTCCGAAATCATCCACCAGTTTCCTGGCCATAGCGATCAGATGGGCGGCCTTGGAATTCGGGTACGATATGCTCTTTATGAAAGGGAGCACCTCGTCGAAGGAAGCAGAAGCCAGGTCGGCTGGCTCCCTGAACCTGTCGAATAGGGGAGGAACGACCATATTCACACGCCTGTCCGTGCACTGTGCGCTAAGGATCACGGCGATGAGGAGGTGGAAAACCGAGTCGTAGTGGAGCTCCGTCTCCGGCATCGGCCGGTTGGCCTCGAACCAGGACAGGATCCTTTGATATCTGTCTTTCTTGAGCATCTTGTGCTATATGGTAAGGGCGAGGTCTATAACTTCGTCGTTGACATTCTCCTCGCAGCTTTCATCCTTGCAGACGAATACCCTGCCGTGATATTTCTCGAAGATGTTCCTGTTGTGGGTGACCATTATTATGGCGGTGCCATCTTCCTTGTTGATGCCCGTAAGAAGCTTCAAGATTCCGTCCGCCGTCTCGTTGTCGAGATTGCCGGTAGGCTCGTCCGCGATGATGAGAGCCGGCCTGTTAAGGAGAGAACGGGCGATGGCGATCCTCTGCTGTTCCCCGCCCGAGAGCTGGTGCGGCATCTTGTGGGCCTTGTTCTCCATACCTACATCCTCGAGGACTTCGCGTATCCGTTTGTCGATGGCATCCTTGTCCTTCCACCGTGTGGCCTTCAGCACGAACTCCAGGTTCTGTTCCACGGTCCTGTCGGTCAGGAGCTGGAAGTCCTGGAATACGACACCTATCTTTCTTCTCAGATATGGTATATCCTTGTCCCTCAGTCCGTTGAGCTCATATCCGCAAACCTGGCCGAAGCCTTTTTCCAGAGGATTCTCCCCGATGATGGTGCGGATAATGGACGTTTTCCCGGTTCCGACCTTTCCGACTATGTACACGAAGTCTCCCGGAAACACTTCCATATCAAGGCCGTAGATGACGACGTTCTCGCCGTTCAGGATGTCGGCGCCCCTGAAGGAAACCAGCGGCTCGCTTTTTGATGCCATTTGCTTTTTATCTTCCATAATTACGCAAATATACTTTAATTTTCGGGTATATTTAAGTAAATTTGTAGATTATGTAAACAGATATCAAAAACTTCGGAATACATATGAAAAGCAAACTCATCGCGGTGTTATCTTCCGCCTTGCTCCTTTTCCCGGCGACCGGGCTTTCTGCTCAGAACCAGGTTCCGGAAGGGTATCTCCGCGCAGTCGAGCTCTATGAGAAAGGCATCTTCGAGCGCGCCGAGAGCATCTTCAGCGAGATTGCCGCTTCAACGGGTGACGTAATGGCAAAGGGATATGAGACCCTGTGCGCCGTCAGGCTTCTGGAGAAAGGCTGTGAGAAGCTGGCAAGCGACTACGTGGCGGAGTATCCGTATTCGAAACTGATCCCCCAGATCCATTTCTACAATGCATTGAACCTCTTTGACCAGGAGGAGTACCGCAGGGCGGCGGCCGAGTTCGCCAAGATCCCGGAAAAGGGCCTTCAGGGCAACCAGCTTGCCGAGTATTCATTCAAGAGGGCATATTCCCTCTTCGAGGAAGGCTGGCTGGAAGACGCCAAGGACCTGTTCCTGGTTTCCGAGCAGCTCCCATATTCGGATTACACCGCACCGTCCAGATATTCACTGGGTTATGTAAACTATGTCCAGAAGAATTTCCGCGAGGCCCTGGACTGGTTCGAGAGGGCTGCCAAGGATCCCCGTTTCACGGACATTTCGAACTATTACGGGATGGAGTGCCGCTTTATGCTCAAGGATTACGACTATGTGGTCAAGAACGGGACGAAGATTTATCCGGACGTCCCCGATGAGCGGAAGCCTCACCTTGCAAGGATCATTTCGGAATCCTACCTGGCCGTCGGAGACAGCGAGAAGGCCAAGGAATACTATGACAAGATCCAGAAGAAAACGGAGGATATGGACAGGGACGATTACTTCTATTCCGGAACCGTCCTCTATTCCGTGGAAGACTACAAGGGAGCGATAGACAATTTCTCCAGGATGACGGCCAGGAACGACTCCATCGGCCAGATAGCGAACTACCAGATGGGATACAGCCTGGTCCAGACCGGCAACAAGGTGGCCGCGCTGGATGCATTCAAGGATGCTTCCACCCAGGATTTCAACCCGGATATCAGGGAGGATGCCCATTTCAACTACGCGAAGCTTTCCTTCGACTTGAACCACAACCCTTCCGTTTTCGAGGATTACCTGAAGAAGTATCCTGACAACAAGAAGGGGGATATGATCTACAGCTACATTGCCCTTGCCTCCCTGTACAACCACGATTACGCAGGAGCGGTGGATGCATATTCCAATATAGACCTGCTGGACCAGAACCAGAAGGCCAACTATATGAGGGCCAATTACCTGCGTGCCAACCAGCTGATTGCGAACGGAGCATACAAAGATGCGATTCCACTGCTCAAGGCTGCGTCCTATTATTCCGACAGGAGGGAGACTTTCAACCAGCTGTCGAAATACTGGCTGGGCGAGTCATACTACCGCAGCGACCAGTTCGAGGATGCGGTGGAGACCTTCAAGGATCTCTACAACAATTCTGCACTCGAAGGCAAGGCCGAGGGTAAGCTTATTCCTTACAACCTGGGATACAGCTATTTCCGCCAGGGCGACTACGATTCTGCGGCCAAGTGGTTCGAAGAGTACCTTGGTGAGCGCAATCCTCTGGAAGGGGAGGATGCAGCCTCCAGGCTGGCCGACTGCGATTTCATCAGGAAGGACTATGAAGAGGCCATAAGGAAATACGAAAGCGCGATCAGCAGATTCGATTATTCGGACAATATGTACCCGTTCTACAGGGCTGGTATCGCCTACGGTCTCCTGGGGCGGAAGGCCAAGAAGATAGACGTCCTCTCCAACGTGCTGGACGCCGATCCTTCCGCGGTCTATTATTCCGAGGCGATGTATGAGCTCGGAAGGGCATATGTCTCGGCCGGGGAGGATGCTTCCGCCGAAAGCACGTTCCGCAAGCTCCGTTCCAGCACGGATGACAAGTCTATCGCCGCCAGGTCGCTGATCGAGCTGGGAATGATCGCACGGAACAACTCCCAGTACGAGAAGGCTCTGGATTACTACAAGCAGGTCATCGCCGAGATGCCTGGCACTGAATATTCCCGGGACGCCCTGTCTGCCATAGAATCCATCTACCAGTCCGAGGGACGCACGGACGAATACATCGACTATGCCGACAAGGTCGGTGCCATCAAGGGCAAGACCGAGAAGGAGAAAGAGCAGATGTACTTCAATGCTGCCGAGCAGCTTTACCTGTCGGAGAACTGGAGCAAGGCGCTTCCTGCCCTGCAGAATTATCTCCAGCGTTATCCCGAGGGATCGAGTTCGGCCAAGGCTGCTTTCTACATAGCCGAGTGCAACCGTAATCTCGGCAACAGGGAACAGGCTTGCGACTGGTACAGGAAGGCCATCTCGGAAGGCGGTTCCTTCGTGGAAACTGCGTTGCTCAACTATTCCGACCTGTCTTACGGAATGCAGCGCTACAAGGATGCCTTCAACGGGTATTCAGACCTGGACGATGTGGCCAGTTCTGATTCCGGAAGGCATTCGGCCAGGATGGGAATGATGCGTTCCGCTTTCAGGGCCGGCGATTTCCAGGAGGCTATTTCGAATGCCGACAAGGCGAAGTCTTATGAGAAGTGCACTCCTGCCGAAGTCAGGGAAGCCGATTATGTCAGGGCCAAATCCTATCTTTCCTTGAACGACCGTGACGAGGCCTTCTCCATATTCGGTAAACTGAGTGCATATCCATCGACTCCGGAGGGAGCCGAAGCCACCTATATGCTCATCCAGGATGCATACGACAAGGGAGAATACGGCTCCGTTGAGAAGAAGGTCTATGCCTTCTCCGAGAAGGCCGGGAACCAGGACTACTGGCTGGCGAAGGCTTTCATCACCCTTGGCGATTCTTTCGCCGAGCAGGAGAACTACAAGCAGGCTAAAGCCACTTTCGAGAGCATCCTGAACGGATATTCTCCTGCCGGAGGAACTTCGGACGACATCCTCGACAACGTCAGGATGAGACTTGCGAAACTCAAGAACTTGATGAACCAGTAAAGGATATGAGAAAGATACATATAGCGGTTGCCGCATTGCTGGTCTGCACCGCATCGATGGCACAGAACATAAATCCTACTGTCGAGGTCACGAACACCTACCAGGGCGACCCGTCGGACGTGCTCAAGCCGGTACACAAGATGAATGTCCCCGATTCGCTCCTGCGCTTCGATATGGATTTCGACTACGAGGTATTCGAGAAGCCTTACCAGGGAGCCTACAAGTTCAAGCCTTACCAGTTGAATATGAGGCCGGACAAGGATGCCTACAGGGGCAGGAGCATCTATCTCAAGACCGGGGCGGGATATTCCTTCCATCCTCAGCTGGACTTCGTTTTCAGCCCGGAGCAGAGGGGACCTTTCCAGATGAGCGTCTATGCGACGCACAAGTCGTATTTCGGTAAATACAGGACCTTCGCCCCTACCTGGGAGGAGGATCACTACAGGTATGATGCCACCCTTGATACTTACAAAGGCTACGATGCTCTGACGACGGCGGGTTTCGAAGGCAGGTACAACTTCGAAGAGGCGATCGCCTCCTTCAGGGTCGGTTATTACGGCCTTATGACGAAGGATACCCTTTCCAAGCGGATGTACAACGGATTCGACTTCAATACCAGGTTCCGTTCCAACAATTCCGAAGCATCCTATTTCCATTACGACGTGTCCCTGGACGGACGTATCGGAAACGACAGGGTGGAGTTCCCAACTTACACCTTCTCCATTCCGTTCGTGTCAGGGCAGGATAAGGACGATATCCGCGAGGGATGGTTCAGGCTCAGAGGCGAATTCGGACCTCAGCTGAACTATTACCACCGTATCCTCCTTGGTCTCGATGCCGAGACGTGTTCCTATGGGGGAAGCCTTTTCGACGGAAACGCCGGAAAGATAGCCGTGATTCCGAAATACGAATTCGAGACCGGAAGGTGGGACCTCAGCCTCGGACTCAGGATCGAGAAACTCAGCCACAGCGGCCAGAGCGACACGACAGTCTTCAAGGCTATGCACACGAAGAAGGGCAGGACACTGTATCCGGAAATCAGGGTCGGATTCACGGCGGCTGACAATCTCCTTCTCTATGCCAACCTTACCGGAGGGTCTTCCTTGAACGCTTATTGCCAGCAGCTTGCATACAACCATCATTTCAATCCCCTCTTCGCTGTCCGGAGCCCTCTGATGGACAACTCCATAGAGAAGTACAACATCCAGGCGGGAGCGAAAGGCAACCTGGGCGCCAAGCTTCAGTTCGACATAAACGGAGGAGTCGCGGGAGTTGAAAACGGGTTGGTCGACGATGCCTACGGAATGGAGATTTCCCTGCCTATAGTCAGTTATCAGGATTACAGCCTGATATATGCCAATGTGCTCCTGGGTTTGAAAGCCGGCAATTTCGATCTCGATGCCTCTGCAAGGTTCCGCAACCAGCAGTTCCTCGATGAGTATTGCAGTGCGTTCAGGCTTCCTAAGTTCTCAGGCGATCTCCGGGCGGTCTATCATTTCGGACAGAGGGTGTATTTCGGGACGAAGCTGGAGATAGCTTCCAAGCGGGAGCGCTCTGCATATATGTCCTTATATTATGGAGCAGCGGCCCAGATGTACGCTTTCGAGGTTCCCGGATACGTGGATCTCGGGCTCCTGGCGGGCTGGCAGCTGAACCGCAGGCTGGGCTTCTGGGCCGAGGCCGGAAACCTTCTCTGCGACAACATCCAGAGGAATCTTTTCTATGCTGAAAAAGACCTGTGGATCACGGCTGGAATCACCCTGAATTTGTAGATTTTTTCGTATATTTGTCTGTTTTAAGGAATGCCCTCTGGAACGGGCGGATTATGACTGGATTATATGATTGAGAACGAAGAGATGAAGAAGGCGGAAGAGCAGTATTCCGCCAGTAGCATTCAGGTGCTGGAAGGCCTTGAGGCAGTTAGGAAAAGACCGTCGATGTATATCGGAGACGTCGGAGAGAGAGGCCTTCACCATCTTGTGTATGAGGTAGTAGACAACGGTATCGACGAGGCTATGGCCGGTTTCTGCAACGAGATCGGCGTGACCATACTTCCTGACAATTCCATCAGGGTTACCGACAACGGACGAGGTATCCCGACCGGAATGCATCCGAAGGAGCACAGGTCTGCCCTTGAGGTCGTGATGACCGTCCTCCACGCTGGAGGAAAGTTCAACAAGGACAGCTACAAGGTCTCCGGCGGTCTGCACGGTGTCGGTGTATCCTGCGTGAATGCCCTTTCGGACAGTCTTGTCGCCGAGATCCACAGGGAAGGCCACATCCACGTCCAGAAGTATTCCCAGGGCAAGCCTCTCGGTCCGGTCGAGGTCGTGGGCGACTGCGAAGATACCGGGACCATCATCACCTTCCATCCGGACCCTGCTATCTTTACCCAGACCATAGTCTACAAATACGAGACCCTCGCTGCCAGGATGCGCGAGCTGTCCTACCTCAACAAGGGCATCAGGATCACTCTCGTGGACGAGAGGGAGATGGTCGACGAGTTCGAGATAGATGCGAACGGCGATTCCAAGGCCACTGGCAGGCAGACTTTCCGCCAGGATGAGTTCTTCTCCGGGGAAGGCCTGAAGGAGTTCATCGAATATCTCGATGCCGGTGCCACCCAGCTCATCCCGGAACCGGTATGCGTGCAGAACGACAAGGTCATCCCTATCGATATCGCCCTTTCATACAACAACGGTTTCTCCGAGAAGATATATTCCTACGTCAACAACATCAACACCATAGAGGGAGGAACGCATCTCCAGGGCTTCAAGATGGGCTTGTCACGCTCCTTGAAGAACTATGCCGAGAAGAACAACCTCTTCGCCAAGTTCAAGGGGGACCTCTCCCAGGAGGACTACCGCGAGGGTTTGACAGCCGTCATTTCCGTGAAGGTCGCCGAACCTCAGTTCGAGGGTCAGACCAAGACCAAGCTCGGCAATCCTGAAGCGACTTCGGCTGTGTCCCAGGCTACTGCGGCCGCTATGGACCAGTATCTCGAGGAGCATCCGAAGGAAGGCAAGGTGATAATCGAGAAGATCATCCTTGCTGCGACCGCCCGAAACGCTGCCCGCAAGGCACGGGAGATGGTCCAGCGCAAGACCGCCATGACCGGTGCCGGAATGCCTGGCAAGCTCGCCGACTGTTCCGAAAGGGATCCCGAGAAGTGCGAGATATTCCTCGTCGAGGGAGATTCTGCAGGTGGTACTGCCAAGCAGGGCCGTGACAGGAGGTATCAGGCCATCCTGCCGCTGAGGGGCAAGATCCTCAATGTCGAGAAAGCAGCGGGGGACCGCGCCTTCGACAGCGAAGAGATCCGCAACATCTACACTGCACTCGGAGTCACCGGAGCCAAGGAAGACGAAGACGGCGTAAAGAGGATGGACCTCAGCCGCCTGCGTTATCACAAGGTGATAATAATGACCGATGCCGATGTGGACGGAAGCCACATCGCCTGCCTGATCCTCACGTTCTTCTTCCGCTATATGTTCGACCTTATCAAGAACGGATACGTCTATCTGGCCACTCCGCCTCTCTACAAGGTCAGCAAGGGCAAGGAAGAGGTGTATTGCTGGACGGACGAACAGCGTTTCCAGGCTATAGACCGTCTCGGGAAGGGTAGCGAGAAGGGTATCAACACCCAGCGCTACAAAGGTCTCGGAGAGATGAGCGACCAGCAGCTTTGGGATACTACGATGGATCCGGGCCAGAGACGCTTGCGCAAGATCACCATCGAGAATGCGGCAGAGGCTGAAAGGACATTCTCGATGCTGATGGGAGACGACGTTCCGCCAAGGAGGCAGTTCATCGAGGAAAATGCACATTACGCCAACATCGACGCTTAATAACCAATACGAATATGCTTGATATTTTCGACAGGATCGAGAGAGATTCCGGAGGCCCTATCGGCCAGTATTTCGAACAAGGTTTCGGCTACTATATGTATCCTCGTCTGGAGGGTGAACTGGGACCGCATATGACATTCAACGGCATCCCCGTCCTCAACTGGTCCCTGAACAACTACCTCGGGCTGGCAAACCACCCGGAAGTCAGGAAGGCTGACGCACAGGCAGCAGCGGACTGGGGACTGGCTTACCCTATGGGTGCCAGGATGATGTCCGGCCACACCCGCTACCACGAGAAACTCGAGCGTATCTTCGCCGAGTTCGAGAAGAAGGAGGATGCTTTCCTCTACAATTTCGGATACCAGGGAATAGTCTCCACGATCGATGCCCTCACCGCCCGTCACGATGTGATCGTGTACGATGCAGAGTGCCACGCCTGCCTTCTGGACGGAATCCGTCTGCATATCGGCAGCAAGTACAAATACCGTCACAACAATATCGCCGATTGCGAGAAAGTCCTGGCCAGGGCTTGCAAGGAGGCTGACGAGAACGGTGGCGGAGTCCTCCTGATCACTGAAGGTGTCTACGGTATGACCGGAGCCCTCGGCAAGCTGGACGAGATAGTCGCCCTCAAGCAGAAGTACGATTTCAGGATACTGATTGACGACGCTCACGGCTTCGGGCTCCTCGGAGAGCACGGACGCGGTACTTCCGAGCATTTCGGCGTGATGGACGGAATAGACCTCTACATCGGTGCCTTCGCGAAGAGTATGGCATCCATCGGAGGATTCGTGGCCGGTCCGCACAAGATCATCAACTATCTCAGGGCCAATATGCGTTCGCAGATGTACGCCAAGTCGCTGCCTATGCCTCTGGTTCTCGGAAACATAAAGAGGATGGAGATCATTGATTCCCCTGAAGGGGACGAACTCCGTGCCAAATGCTGGAAGATCACCCACGCGATCCAGGACGGCTTCAAGGCCGAAGGATTCGATATCGGCGAAGCCGAGGCTTGCGTGACCCCTGTCCATATCAAGGGTGGAGTCGCCCAGGCTACCAAGATGGCCAAGGACCTTCGCGAGAATTACAAGATATTCTGCTCGATGGTCATCTACCCGGTCATCCCTAAGGGAATGATCATATTCAGGATCGTTTCCACTGCCGCACATTCGATGGAAGATGTAGAATACACACTCAACGCTTTCAAGGAGATCAAGAAAAAGCTGGATGCCGGCCTCTATGATGGCGACGATATCGCGGCTATGACGGTGATGGAGTAGATAACTAAATATTAATCAATGCCTTAAATATGCGGTCAAGCTATTTCAAGGATAAGGTGGTAATCATCACGGGAGCCAGCTCGGGTATCGGGTTGGCTTCTGCCCGCCTGTTCGGTTCCCTCGGAGCCAAGGTGGTGATGGCGGCGAGGTCGTATGATAAACTTGTCGGACTTGCCCCTTCTGTAAGCCCTGATGCCGACAGTGTCCTGTGCGTCAGGACAGATGTCACCAGGGAGGATGATTGCCGCAACCTCATTGACGAGGCAGTGAAGAGATTCGGGAAGATCGACATCCTTGTCAACAATGCCGGTATCTCTATGCGTGCGATGTTCGAGGACCTTGACCTGAGTGTCATCCATTCCCTTATGGATGTCAATTTCTGGGGCACGGTCCAGTGCACGAAGTTCGCACTGCCATATCTGCTTGAGTCCAAGGGGCAGGTCGCCGGCATCATTTCAGTCGCAGGCTTCACGGCGCTCCCTGCCAGGACCGGATATTCGGCATCGAAATATGCTATCCGAGGTTTCCTCGACACCCTCCGCATCGAGCATCTGAAGGACGGCCTGAACGTCCTCGTGTTCGCTCCGGGATATACTGATTCAAATGTCCGGAAGGCTGCATTGACGGCCGACGGTACTCCTCAGGGAGAGACTCCGCTCAAGGAGGATAAGCTTATGAGTGCAGAGGAGTGCGCCCTCCACCTTGCCCGAAGCCTACGCAAGAGGAAGTCCCAGGTGGTGCTCACCGGTCTGGGCAAGATGTCCGTACTCGCCCACAATCTGTTTCCGAGGCTTATGGATTCCCTGACGTACAGGTTCATATCCAAAGAGGCGGGAAGCCCTTTCAAATAGCTCACCGTATGAAACTTCCCCGAATCACCATCAACAACAGGGTATTCGTTCCGCTGGCCATCCTGTTTGCTCTCCTGACCGTCCTTTTCCCCAGGACGGCGAAGTTCAGCTATGACTATCGCAAGGGTTCTCCCTGGCCGTATGAGACATTGATCGCCCAGTTCGATTTCCCTATCCTCAAGACCGACGAGCAGATCAGGGAGGAAAGGAGCAAGAACAAATCGGTGGACATACCGTACTACAGGTATCGCCAGGAGGTTGTCGACAATACCAAGAAAGGAATAGACGAGGCAGACTTCGGAAAGTATTCCCAGCTGCGGCCCCAGGTCGTGTCCTCCCTGGATGCGATATATTCCAGCGGAGTCGTATCAGATGAGGGTGTGAAAATCGACAAGGGCGAGGATCCTGCAACGTCGGTCCTTTACATCCATCGTGAAAAGAGGGTTTCCAAACGTCCGGTAACGGAGGTGTTCAAAGAGTCCGAGGCCAAGGCCAGGCTGCTCGCAGACGTGTCGAAGAAGTATCCTTCCGTCAACGTGGATTCGGTCCTGCGGTCAACAGGAGTATATGACCTGGTCAATCCAAACCTTGAATACGACTCCAGGACTACCGACCTTGTGAATTCGGAGTCCTCTGCACAGATATCCACCACTCAGGGTTTCGTAAGCGCCGGCCAGCTGATAGTCTCGGAAGGAGAGATAGTCACTGCCGAGGTCGCCCAGATGCTCGATTCGTACAAAGTCGAATATGAGAGCAGTATGGGCTATGGGGGCCCCAGGATTCTTTTCTGGCTGGGGAACGCCACCATCGCTCTCGTGCTGACGGTGCTGCTCTACCTGCTCACCTATTTCCTCAACAAGAGGATATTCAAGGAGACCAACAGGTTCTGGTACCTGCTGTTCATATTCCTGATAACCACCGTGGCCACCCTGGCGGTGAACAAGTTCGGCCCTAAGTTCCTCTATATGGTGCCTTTCACCCTGACAGCGCTCTTCCTCGAGGCCTTCTTCAAGAACAAGATGAACCTGTCTGTCTGCCTGGTGTCATTTATGCCGCTGCTGATATTCTCCAACAACGGCGTTGTACTTTTCGTAATGTTCACCGTAGCGAGCGTCGTGGCGGTGTTTGCATTCAAGTATTTCAACAGGGGTTGGCAGCAGTTCATCACCGCCGCGATAGTTTTTGTCAGCCTGGTCATAACCTATACCGGATTCAGGCTGATCGGAATGGCTAACGGAGATCCTTATCAGGCGGTCCTCTTCATGTTCGTGGGATCGATGCTGACGGTGGCAGGATATCCGCTTATCTATCTGTTCGAGAGGATGTTCAACTTGGTGTCCGATTCCCGCCTCAGGGAACTCTGCGATACCAACAACGCACTTCTGAGGGATCTCGAGCACAAGGCTCCGGGTACTTTCCAGCATTCCCTCCAGGTTATGAATATGTGCGATGCGGCAGCCCGCGCTATAGATGCCAATGCCCTTCTTGTCCGTGCCGGAGCCCTCTACCACGACATCGGTAAGATGCAGAATCCTCTCTGCTTCATTGAGAACGAGAATATGTCGCCCGGAGGAGCACGTTACCACGAAGGCCTGTCGGCAAAGGAAAGCGCCACAGCTATCATAAAGCACGTGTCCGACGGATTGGAACTTGCTGATAAACACAAGCTTCCGGATGTAGTCAAGGATTTCATAAGGACCCATCACGGAACTTCGAATACAGGGTATTTCTATACCAAATACCTCAATGCGGGAGGAGATCCGCACGATGCGGACTGCTTCTTCTACAAGGGAGGGGAGCCGAGGACGAAAGAGCAGATCATCCTTATGGTCTGCGACAGCCTTGAGGCAGCCTCCAGGACATTGAAAGATACTTCACCGGAGGCATTCGACGCCTTCGTGGAGAATATAGTTGCGGGGAAGATGAATATGGGGCAGTTCGACAAGGCTGACATCACCATCAGGCAGCTGAATATCGTGAAGGAAGTCCTCAAGAACTACCTTTCCCAGGTATATCACGAGAGAGTGGTCTACCCCAACAGGCAGAAATGAATGAACAAATAACAATACAGTAAACAATTATGGAAGTAATCAAGAATCAGATCGATGACCTGAACGTCGAACTTACCGTTGCCCTCAAGGCCGAGGACTATGCCGACCAGGTGAAGAAAAGGCTCGCTGCCTACAGGAGGAACGCAGACTTCAAAGGTTTCCGCAAGGGAATGGTCCCTCCGCAGATGGTAAAGAAGATCTACGGTGACCAGGCCCTTTACGAGGCTATCAACGGAATCCTTTCCGAGCAGCTGGACAGCTTCATCAAGGACAACGGCCTCCACATCCTGGGCGAACCGATACCAAGCGAGTCACAGAAAGAGAACGAATGGGTGGACGGCAACGATTTCGAATTCAAGTTCGACATGGGCCTCTCACCTGAGATCGATATCGAGGTCGGCAAGGAAGACAAGGTGACCAATTACAAGATCGAAGTGACAGACAAGGCCAAGGCTGATATGAAGGAGAATATCCTCCGCCAGTACGGAGAGCTTCAGGAAGCCGAGTCTGCAGGAGAAGACGATTATGTGATCGTCGACTTCCAGCAGGGCGAGCAGAAGGCCGAAGGAGTCTATGTACAGGTCAACAAGGTCGAGGGTACTGCCAAGAAGAAGTTCCTCGGCGCCAAGGTCGGCGACACCTTCGATGTCGATGTCACCAAGGCTTTCACCAACGAGACGGACAGGGCTTCGATGCTCAAGATGAAGAAGGACGAGCTTGCCGCTATGGCTCCGAAGTGGAAGGTTGCCATCGTCAATGTCAAGACCTTCGTGCCTGCAGAGGAGAACCAGGAGACCTATGACAAGGTATTCGGCAAGGACGTAGTGAAGGAGGCTGAGGGATTCGACGCTAAGATCGCCGAAAGGCTCGAGGCGAATTACCGCCAGGAGACTGACTACAGGCTTTCCCAGGATATCCGCAAGTACCTCGTAGCCAAGGCGGACGTAAAGGTTCCGGAAGCTTTCCTGAAGAGGTGGCTGTATGAGAACAACAAGGAGAAGTTCAGCAAGGAGGATGTCGAGAAGGAATTCGATTCCTTCCTGGAGGATTTCCGCTGGCAGCTTGTGCGCGGCTATCTGATGAAGAAGTTCGACCTCAAGATCGAGGACAAGGAGATGGTCGAGGCCGCCAAGGCTTATGCTGCTTACCAGTACGCTATGTACGGAATGGGCAATGTCCCTGACCAGATCCTTACGGATGCCGCGATGGAAATGCTGAAGGACGAACGTCAGATCCGGAATCTCGAAGAGAATGTGGAGAACGAGAAGGTCCTGGCTGCGGTCAAGGAGAAGATCACGTTGACAAAGAAGAAGATCACGGAAGAGAAATTCCGCGAATTGAAATAATATGGACAAGGAATTCAAGAAATTCGCCGCAGGGGAGAGGAGACTCAGTTCCTTGACCCTGGACAGGTATGAGCGTGCGGTCGATGCTTACATCAACCCTACGATCATTGAGGAAAGGAAGCTGAACGTGGCGTCAATGGATGTCTTCAGCCGCCTTATGATGGACAGGATCATATTCCTCGGCGTCCCTATCGACGACGACGTGGCGAATATAATCCAGGCCCAGCTGCTTTTCCTTGCTTCTACCGATCCGGGAGCCGATATATCCCTGTATATCAATACTCCCGGGGGGCAGGTTACATCAGGTCTCGCCATCTATGACACGATGCAGCTCGTCGAACCTGACGTGGCTACCATCTGTACCGGGATGGCCGCTTCGATGGGCTCTGTGCTGCTCTGCGCCGGAGCCAAGGGCAAGCGTTCCTGCCTGCCTCACTCCAAGGTCCTCATCCATCAGCCATTGGGAGGGGCCCAGGGCCAGGCATCAGACATAATGATCGCCGCCAAGGAGATCGAGAAGACCCGCAAGGAGCTTTACGAAATAATCTCCGAGCACTCCGGACAACCTTACGAGAAGGTGTTCGCAGATGCCGACAGGGACTATTGGATGACGGCCACCGAGGCCCTGGAATATGGGATGGTGGACGAGATCCTTTCGAAGAAATCCAAGTAATGTCCCAGAAGAAGACATCGCAGCATCACTGTATGTTCTGCGGCAGGACTGACAATGAAGTCCCTTACCTCCTGCAAGGAATCGAGGGCTTCATCTGCAGCGACTGCGTGGAACTGGCTCACGATTACCTGAAGGACACGGTCAGCCCGAAGCCTGCTGCGGCCGGTCCGGAAAGGCTTGACAACCTCAAGACACCTTCCGAGATCAAGGCCTTCCTGGACCAGTACGTCATCGGGCAGGACAGAGCCAAGAAGATGCTTTCAGTCGCCGTCTACAATCACTACAAGCGCATCAATCACAATCTTGTAGACGGGATCGGGGACGATGTCGAACTGGAGAAGTCCAACATCCTCCTGGTGGGGCCTACGGGTACCGGCAAGACCCTTCTGGCCAAGACCATCGCGAAGATGCTGGATGTCCCTTTCACCATCGTGGATGCGACTGTCCTTACGGAAGCCGGATATGTGGGCGAGGATGTCGAGAGCCTGCTAACCCGTCTGCTCCAGGAGGCGGACTTCGATGTCGCAAAGGCGGAAAGGGGGATAGTGTTCATCGACGAACTGGACAAGATCGCCCGGAAGGGAGACAATCCGTCCATTACACGTGACGTTTCAGGTGAAGGCGTCCAGCAGGCGATGCTGAAACTCCTGGAAGGCAATGTGATAAACGTTCCGCCGAAAGGGGGACGCAAGCATCCTGAGCAGGAGTTCATCCACGTCGACACCCAGAACATCCTATTCATCTGCGGAGGAGCTTTCGAAGGGATAGAGAGGCATATCGCCCAGAGGCTGAATACCCAGGTAATCGGCTTCGGGGCCTCGAAGAAGCAGCGTATCGACAAGGACAATCTTTTGAAATACGTCGACGCCCAGGACCTTCGGGCTTACGGTCTCATCCCTGAAATCATAGGCCGCCTTCCGGTGGTCACCTATCTGGACGCCCTTGACAAGGACGCCTTGATGAGGATCCTTACGGAACCGAAAAACGCCATCCTGAAGCAGTACAAGAAGCTTTTCGAGATGGACGGTATTACCTTGAAGATCGCGGAAGGGGTCAAGGAACTCATTGTCGACACGGCCATAACCAACAAGCTTGGAGCACGCGGCCTCCGCTCGATCTGCGAGCAGATATTCGATGACGCGATGTTCGATGCTCCTTCTTCAGGGAAGAAGACTTTCACCGTCACCCTGGACTACGCCCGCAAGAAACTTGAAAACAACATCCGGATATGAAGAAATACATCCAAGACAACAAGGAGCGTTTCTACGAGGAACTCTTTTCGCTCCTCAGGATTCCTTCGGTAAGCGCGAAGAAGGAACACAAGGAAGATATGCGCCGTTGTGCCGAAAGGCTTGCCGTCCTGCTGATGGAAGCCGGCGCCGACGAAGCAGAAGTCTATCCAAGCGATGGCAATCCGGTGGTGTTTGCCAGGAAGACCGTCGATCCTGGTCTTTCCACCGTCCTGGTCTACGGCCATTATGATGTCCAGCCTCCGGAGCCGCTCGAGAAGTGGGACACGGACCCGTTCGAGCCGGTCATCAAGAAAGATCCGACAGGACGCGAGGCTATATATGCCCGTGGGGCCAATGACGACAAGGGACAGCTCTTCATGCACATCAAGGCATTCGAGTATCTTGTCCGTACAGGTAAGCTCAGGCACAACGTTAAATTCATATTCGAAGGCGAGGAAGAGATCGGCAGCCCCTCCCTCCCTCAGTGGGTGCGTGAGCATAGGTCCTTGCTGAAGTCCGATGTCATCCTGGTCTCCGATACTACGATGATTTCGGAAAAGGTGCCTTCCATCAATTGTGGAATGCGCGGGATGGCTTATCTGGAAGTAACGCTCACGGGGCCTGACAAGGATCTGCACTCAGGCCATTACGGCGGTACGGTCGCCAACCCGATCCAGACCCTGTGCGACATAATATCCGGTCTCATCGACAAGGACGGACGGGTAACCATACCTGGCTTCTATGACGATGTCGTCGAGCTTTCGCGCAAGGACAGGGCACAGCTTGCCAGGGCACCGTTCGAGATGAAGGAGTTCATGGATTCCGTCGGAGTCAAAGCACTCCGCGGAGAGAAAGGCTACAAGCCTTTGGAGCGGATAGGAATCAGGCCTTGCCTGGATGTGTGCGGAATATGGGGCGGTTATACAGGCGAGGGCGCAAAAACGGTATTGCCTTCCGTTGCCCACGCCAAGATATCGATGCGTCTCGTCCCGGACCAGGACAGCGCCAAGATTACCAGACTCTTCAAGAAGCATCTCGAAAAGATCGCACCTAAATACTGCAGGATCGAGGTGAAGCCTTGTGAAGGAGGAGAAGGTTTCCTCATCCCTATTTCGTCTCCTGCCTTCCAGGCGGCATCGAAGGCTATGGAGGAAGTATATGGTATCCAGCCGGTTCCGAGCCGCGGCGGCGGCAGCATAGCCGTGCTCGCCCAGATGCAGAAGATCCTTCACGTGGATCCTCTCCTGATGGGCTTCGGCCTTGAGAGGGACACCATCCATTCCCCTAACGAGAGCTATCTCCTCAAGCAGTTCTTCGCCGGGATGGAGTGCATAGAGAAATTCTACGAATACTATGACTAGCGAGCTCCTGTATTCCCGGATCCTGCGGAAAGGCACGATGCTCTGCGTCGGGCTGGACACTGATGTCCGGAAGGTCCCGGAGTGCGTGAGACAGGGCAGGACTGCCCCGGAAGCCGTCCTTGAATTCAACAAGCGGATTATCGACGCCACCCAGCCTTACTGTGTCGCTTACAAGCCCAATCTTGCTTTCTACGAGAGTCTCGGACCGGAAGGCCTGCGGGTCTTGGACAAGACAGTCGAATACATCAGGACCAACTATCCTGACCAGTTCCTGATTGCGGACGCCAAGCGCGGAGACATCGGGAACACCGCCAGGATGTATGCCGGTACCTTCTTCGAAACGTTCGACTTCGACGCCGTGACGCTGTCTCCGTATATGGGCAGTGAAACGGTCGCCCCTTTCCTCGAATATCCGGGGAAGTTTGCCATCGTCGTGGCTCTCTCCTCCAACCCATCTTCGGCTGATTACCAGCTGGCCCTCAAGGAGGGCAAGCCTCTTTACCGAGTCGTGATCGAAAGCTGTATGGAGATCTCCAATCCGGACAATATGATGTTCGTAGTCGGAGCTACAAAGGCAGATAAACTCAAGGAAATCAGGAGTTTCTGTCCGGACAACTTCCTGCTGGTCCCTGGAGTCGGGGCCCAGGGCGGCAGTTCGGAAGAGGTCATCGCCAACGGAGCCAATTCCAAAGGCGGCCTCCTGATAAACTCTTCCAGGGGGATACTCTACGCTTCCGCTGGTCAGGACTTCGCCGAAGCGGCAGCTGCGGCTGCCTGCAATACTGTGCGGTATGGTCTTTCTCAGCCTGGCGAGTGATGGTCAGGCTTGCGGAGTACCAGGATATGGATACCATACTCTGGCTTTTTTCAGAAGCCAGGGAGATAATGCGTGCGGACGGGAATATTCATCAATGGGAGGGCCCGTATCCCGGAGAAGAGCAGGTCCGTTCGGATATCGGACTGGGAGTAGGCAGGGTGGTTGTCCACGACGGAGAGGTCATGGCATATTTCGCGATAATCCCTTCACCTGAGCCTACTTACGCCTATATCGACGGAGAGTGGCTCGACGACGTACTGCCGTATATGGTGATACACAGGATCGCAAGTTCCAGGACTTCCAAGGGGGTATTCAAGGAAATCATAGACTATTCATTCACCCGGTGCGGCAATATCAGGATAGACACTCACCGTGACAATCACATTATGCAGCACGTGATTGCCAGAGCCGGCTTCAAGTATTGCGGCATCATCTACCTTGCCGACGGTGCCGAAAGGCTCGCCTACCAGAGGCTCGCCGGTATTACATACTGAGGCAGAGGCCTACGGTGAAGAAGTTCAGGTCGACGCTCCCGTCAGGAAGGATCTTGGATGACTTCGGATAGTATTTGCAGAATACTCCTAATCCATCATAAGAAGCAGTGGCGACGAAACCGTAAGAGAACTTGTTGGTCTCTGCCTTCTGCTCACTGACTTCGAAATGGAGATCATCATAATCATATGAATAGCGGATGCTGCCCTTCAGATTCAGGGACGCTTCCGCACCTGCTCCGATCTGGAACTTGCCGAAATATCCCTTGAGCAGGACGGGGAAGTTGAAAGCAGTGTAATAGAAGTGGCCGCGGTTGTTCTTGGCGGAAGCATCTATCACAGCTTTGGAGAAATCTGCTGCCTGTACCTTCTTCCCGGAATCCAGGACGAAAGCGTGTGTCTTGGATGAGAAGAAGTGCCAGTCGACATCTGCGCTTATGGTAATGCCGAAATTCTCGACAGGGCGGATCTTCAGCTTCAGGAGGTTGAGGAAGAAGTCACCAGAATTCCATTTATTCGGGGTGAATGCTTCTGAATTGACGAAATGGAAACCATATCCTAAATGATCGATGGCCGAAAGGCTGACTTTTTCATCCGAGGACTTGATGATATCGAGGCTACCTTCCTCATTCTGAGCAAAAACCGGTGCTGCGAGCAGCATCGAAAGAGCAATGATTGCGATTCTCTTCATAAAAGTTTTCTATAAGTATTGTTATTCCCAGTGGAGATGGGCGGAGTCGAACCGCCGTCCAAACAACGTTCCCAACAGCTTTCTACACGCTTATCCTTCCTTTGATTGTCGGCCACGGCCTGCCGGAAGGCGGGCTAACCGAAGCTTATCCTTTATATCTTAGCCGGCATTAAAGGAATCCGCCGGAGCGTCCTTCTTGAATGATACCCTGAACTCGGAACATAGAAGGCGTAAAGTCCGCAGGATACTCGTCGGAACCGCAGCCTAGGCGGTTCGGATTAAGCTAAACGACTTGGTCGATTAGGCAGCGAGTGCGTAGTTGTTATCAGCAACTAAATTTATGGAAGAACGGTTTTTACGGGCAGATCTTCCGGAAGCCCGGCGTGCTTACCATCCGGAATCGATGCTGTCAAAACCAGAACATCCCCAGACAGTTACAAAATTATACGGGCAAATATAGCGATTTGTTTCAGCAAAATGACTACTTTTGCCCGATTTGTGCATATCCTTCTGACCTGAATATGACGACGACCAAGTTTTACAGATACATAATACCGATCCTCTTGACCTTGATCGGGATGACTGCCCGCTCATTCGCACAGTCCGCTCCCGGAGGCGAGGTAACCTTCACGATCGTAGGCAGGATAGCCCTTCCTGCCGACAGGGAACTCTCTGAAAAGGAAACCGAGGCCTTGTTCTCGGGTGCATCCAGATATCTTTCAAGTGCAGACCTTACTTATGGCAGCATCGATTCCACTGTACTGTACCGGACCGATGTCCTGAAGGGCGTCGGGTTCGATGTCCTTGGCTACGGTGACCAGTGCCAGTTCGAAACCAGGGAAATCGGTGGCAGGAGAATCAAGATCGGATTCTGTTCTTTCTCCGAGATGCCCACCGGCCTGGGCGGGGACGAGGAGATCGTTTCCGAGCTTATCCGGGGTTACGTACGCTCGGTGAAGGATTCCTGCGATATCCTGGTGGTCTCTTTCCAGAGTCCTTACGACGGTCCCAATTCCGAACACTTCTCCATCGATGAAGACCTTTTCCCACGTGTCTGCATAGATGCCGGAGCCGATATGGTGATCGGCCAGGGAGGAGGTGTCGCAAGGGGAGTGGAGCTGTACCATCACAGGCTCATAGCCTACAGCCTGGGCAAGTTCTGCACACCTTTCGGCTCGAATGTGAAGAGTTACAGCGGTCTGGCTCCGGTGCTCCAGGTAACCGTGACGGACCAGGGCAGGTTCGTCGATGGGAAGATAATATCGATGCTCCAGAATCCCGGCAAAGGGCCTTCGGCCGACCCGAAGGACAAGGCGGCGACCATGATCAAATACGTCTCCGAAACTGATTTTCCGGACAGCGGGATAGATGTCGGTCCGGACGGGATACTGGCCATCAAGACAGCGACGGTAAGGGACAATTTCGTGGATTCCCTGCTTGCTTACGGTACGCGCTACCTGGGGCGCCCTTATTCCCTCGGCAAGACTGGTCCGTCGGCTTTCGACTGCTCCGGCCTTGTGTATTCATTGTATTCCAAGTTCGGCATAAAGCTGGGCAGGACAGCCCGTGAACAGTACAGGAACGGGCGTCCGGTCAACCGTATGGAACTCCGCAAGGGGGACCTGATCTTCTTCAACACCCAGCGGAATGTCTATCCGGGCCACGTGGCCATCGTATATGAGGTTATGCCTGACGGAAATTTCCGTTTCCTGCATTCCTGCAGCAGCAAGGGAGTGACCATCCAGACCTTCAACGGCAGCTATTACTACTTTTCCAGGTACGTCGGTGCCAGAAGAGTGGTGGAAGATGAGAGATAGAAGCGGAAATATTCCTATTTTTGCAATATGGACTCCTTCGGATCAGAGATATACGGCAGGGTCAGGCTCCTGCTGGGGGATGATGTGACCTCCGCGCTGGCGCGGACGAGGGTCATCATATTCGGTGTCGGAGGAGTCGGCAGCTGGTGCGCCGAGGGCCTTTTGAGGAGCGGGATATCCGACATTACCCTGGTGGACCCCGATACGGTGAGCGTCACCAACGTCAACCGGCAGCTGATGGCGACTTCCAGGACCGTCGGCCAGGTCAAGGTGGAGGCGCTGAGGGAGCGTCTGCTGGAGATCGATCCGCAGGCTCGGATCACTGCCTTGCGCAAGGTTTACTGCGAGGAGACAGCCGGGGAATTCGACCTTGACAGCTATGACTATGTGATAGATGCGGTGGATTCCTTGAAGAACAAGACTCTGCTCATCCTCAATGCGACCGCCGGCAAGGCCAGGTTCTTCTGTTCGCTTGGCGCTGCCCTGAAAGTGGATCCGAGGAGGATCAAGGTCGCTGAATTCTGGGATGTCAGGGGCTGTCCCCTCGGTGCTGCTCTCCGCAAGAGGATGAAGAAGGCGGGGACTCTGCCGTCCCGTCCGTTCCTGTGCGTGTATGACGATGAAGTCCTTGCCAACAGAGGCTCCCTGGACGATTGCTCTGCGGAAAACAGCTCGTTCCTGAAGGCGCAGGTCAATGGATCCCTGGTCCATATCACCTCGATCTTCGGGATGACGCTCGCAGGCCTTGTAGTTGAAGATATTCGTAAATCCGTCGTCAAATGAACCGGATCTGGGACCCGCTGAGGAAGAAAATGGTGGCGCTGACGCCCGAAGAACGGGTTCGGCAGTGGTTTATCGGTGTCCTGAAGGACCGCCTGAAGGTGCCGGAGCATATGATGATGAGCGAAGTGTCCCTGAAACTTGGGGACAAGCCGTTCAGGGCCGATATCCTGGTCTACGGGAGGGATACGGCTCCCCTTATGGTGGTGGAGTGCAAGAGGCCCGAGACCGCGATGGACAGGGAGGTCCTCGAGCAGGCCTTGAAATACAATCTCGTGCTGGGAGTGAAGTTCATAGCCATCACCAACGGGGAAAGGACGTTCGGGTTCAGGAGTACGGGTGATCCCGGGATACCATTCGAACAGATAAGCTCTTTCCCGGATTGGGAAACAATGCAGGAGTGATATGAGTGCTACTATAACGGAGGGATTCCTTGACAAACCGATATTCGGAATAGTGTCTGATGCAGCCGGGAAACTGGGTGTCAGGGCTTTCGTCATCGGAGGATATGTACGCGACTGTTTCCTGGGCCGCGAGAACGACGACATAGACATCGTCGTGGAGGGCAGCGGGATTGAACTGGCCAAGGAGGTGGCGAAGTCCGTCGAAAGGATCAGCGGCCGGCATTGCAACGTAAGCATATTCAAGAACTTCGGAACTGCTATGCTCAAATTCGAAGGGGCTGAGATAGAGTTCGTCGGGGCGCGCAGGGAGTCATACAGGCACGATTCGCGCAAGCCTGTCGTAGAAGACGGCACCCTGGAAGAGGACCAGATGCGCCGGGATTTCACCATCAATGCGATGGCTTTCAGTCTCCAGAAAGAAGACTATGGCGCCCTGGTGGATCCTTTCGGAGGGATCAGGGACCTCTCCGCGGGCATAATCAGGACTCCGCTCGATCCGGAACAGACCTACAGCGACGACCCGCTGAGGATGCTGAGGGCGATCCGTTTCGCTACCAAGCTGAGTACGCCGGAACAGGTATTCACAATCGTTCCGGAGTCCATCGAAGCGATGAAGAAGATGAAGGACAGGATGGCCATACTGTCAAAGGAACGCATCGTGGAAGAACTGGACAAGATACTCCTGACTCCGCATCCTTCCATGGGCTTCCATCTGGCCGACAAGACGGGGCTGCTCGAGTACATACTCCCGGAGCTCCTGAAACTCAAGGGAATAGAAACCGTGGACGGCAAGGGGCACAAAGAGATTTTCTCCCACACCCTCCAGGTGGTCGATAATGTGGCTGCCGCAGAGTCCGCAGCCATCGCGGAGGGCTCCCTGAAAGACTACGCCCCCCAGGAAGATGGGAGCGGTTTCGTGGAAACCGTGCGGAAAGCGCCTTGCGTATGGTTGCGCTGGGCTGCTCTCCTGCACGATATAGGGAAGCCTGCAAGCAAGCGTTTCGACCCGGCTTCCGGATGGACTTTCCACGGACACGAGGTGGTGGGTGCCAGGATGGTACCGAAGATATTCGAAAGGTTGAAGATGCCGCTGAACGAGAAGATGAAATACGTGAGCAAGCTGGTCGGGCTCCATCACCGTCCGATCGCGCTTGTGGATGAGGAGGTTACCGACTCTGCCGTAAGGCGCCTTCTCTTTGATGCCGGAAACGACATAGACGACCTTATGCTCCTGTGCAACGCCGACATAACTTCCAAGAACCCTGTCAAGGTGGCGCGCATCAAGGAGAACTTCGAGCTGGTGCGCAGGAAGCTGGTGGAGGTCGAGGAGAAAGATGCTATCAGGAACTGGAAGAATCCGATTTCCGGCGAATACGTGATGCAGGTCTACGGCATCCCTCCTTGCAAGGAGATAGGTTTGTTGAAAGAATATGTGAAGGAGGCCATACTGGACGGCAAGATTGGCAACAATTTTGAGGAAGCGGATGCTTTGATGAGGTCCAAGGCCTCTGAAATGGGTCTCGTGGAATGTCACTGACGGAAGACTACATAGTCTATATCGGTTCTGTACGGAGGTATTCGGACAGGACCAAGGCCATATATTCGGAAATCCTGGCCCAGTTCCGCGAGTTCACGGGTGCGGTCTCGGATGAGGATTTCCTGGATAGCCTGAAGCCCTCCCTCATCCGTTCCTATGAAGTTCACCTGCTCGACGGCAAGTCCTTGGACCCGAGGACGGTGAACCTCCACGTTTCCGTGCTTTCAGGTTTTTGCAGGTGGCTGATGAAAGAAGGCCGGCTGGACAGCGATCCGGTCAGGACGGTAACCCGCCCGAAGATGGAGAAACGGTTGCCGGTTTTCTACAGGGAAGAATCGATGAAGGAGTACTTCTCTTCTACGGAATGCGATGCTTCCGAAGAGAACCTGGACCTGCTCAGAGGCAATGACAAGGTCTCCCTGGGCCTGTATTCACGCAGGCTCAACCGCCTGATAGTCTCCATCTTGTATTCGACGGGGATGCGACGTTCCGAGCTTATAGGACTAAGGGTGGGAGATGTCGATCTTTCCAGAAGGATAGTCAAGGTCAGGGGAAAAGGTGACAAGATGCGCGAAATTCCTCTGGTACCTTCTCTTTGTAAGGAAATTTCATTATATTTACAATCAGTTGAGTTGACGGGAGGTAGTGCAAGGTCTGCCGGCGATCCCCTGCTGGTGACAGGAAAGGGTGCAAAGCTCTATCCGGTTTTCGTGGACAGGGTGATCAAGAGCGAGCTGGGGCAGGTCGGGAGCATCACCGGGAGGAAATCTCCACACGTTTTGAGACATTCATTGGCAACGGAACTCCTGAATGAGGGAGCCGATCTCAATTCAATAAAGGAACTCCTCGGGCATTCCTCGCTTGCGGCGACGCAGGTCTACACGCACAATTCCATCGAGAAACTCAAGAAAGTATATTTAAACGCCCATCCAAGGGCAAAAAGCGGAGGTAAAAATGGAGATTAGAGTAAAATCCCTGAAGTTCGATGCAGACCAGAAACTGCTCGACTACGTAGAGAAGAAGGTCTCGAAGCTTTCCCGTTTCAGCGACCATCTTGATGATGTTGAGGTGACTTTATCTTTGCTCAAGGAGCCGGACAACAAGAATGTCAAGATCCAGACCAGGGTCTATGGCCAGGATCTCCTCATCGAAAGGAACGCAGACACTTTCGAAGATGCCGTCAGTGTCGCAGTTGACCTGATGAAGGAGAAGGTGGTAAGAACCAAGGAAAAGAAATTCGAAGCATAAAGCAAATGAAGACTAGACTGATTCTCAGCCTGATGCTCGTGGTGGCCTGGGCCACCGCCTGCGGTCAGCCGGGTCAGAGGGGGAAACAGGCCGCCGGAAACGACGTGCCTGTTTTTCTTGATGATTCCAAGAGTATTGATGAAAGGGTGGAAGATGCGCTCTCCAGGATGACGGTCGAAGAAAAGGTGGCCATCCTGCACGCTCAGTCCAAGTTCAGTTCCGCCGGCGTACCCCGTCTCGGCATCCCTGAACTCTGGACCACCGACGGGCCTCACGGTATCCGTCCCGAAGTGCTTTGGGACAAGTGGAGCCAGGCCGGATGGACAAGCGATTCCTGTACGGCATTCCCTGCGCTGACGGCCCTGGCCGCCAGCTGGGATCCCGATCTGGCGAAGCTCTACGGTGTGAGCATCGGCCAGGAGGCACGATACCGCAAGAAGGATGTGCTTCTCGGTCCCGGCGTCAACATCTGCAGGACTCCTCTCAACGGCCGCAGTTTCGAGTATATGGGAGAGGATCCTTTCCTGTCTTCCACGATGGTGGTGCCTTACGTGCAGGGCGTCCAGAGCAACGGAGTGGCCGCCTGTGTCAAGCACTACGCACTCAACAACCAGGAAACCAACCGTTTCGTTACGCACGTCAAGGTGGATGACCGTACCCTGTACGAGATCTACCTGC
Source organism: Bacteroidales bacterium (assembly GCA_017958985.1). GTDB lineage: Bacteria > Bacteroidota > Bacteroidia > Bacteroidales > UBA932 > Cryptobacteroides. Next base: position 32,110 of record JAGDBQ010000126.1, on the reverse strand, counting down.
CTGCCTTCAAGGCTGCCGTCCAGAAGGGTGGGGCCTGGGCGATAATGGGTTCGTACAATCTTTACAACGGCCAGTGGTGCTGCCAGAACGAATATACCCTGAACGGCATCCTGAAGGGTGAATGGGGCTTCGACGGTGTGGTGATAAGCGACTGGGGCGGAGCGCACGACACCGACCAGTGTGTAGAGCACGGCCTGGATTTGGAGTTCGGAACCGTTACCAACAACCCTTCGGCAGCGTCCAACACATATGCCAACTACTATCTTGCCAGTCCTTACCTGGAAGGCGTCAAGTCCGGCAAGTACGATATGAAGACCCTTGACGACAAGGCCCGCAGGGTGCTGAGGCTCTTCTTCAGGACGGTTATGGACAAAAACCGTCCGTATGGTTCCTTCGTTTCTCCCGAGCATATCGCTGCGGCACGCAAGATCGGCTCCGAATCCATAGTCCTCCTCAAGAACGACGGGGGAGTCCTGCCTCTCAAGGATGAAGGCAGGATACTCGTGGTGGGAGAGAATGCCGTGAAGATGATGACCGTCGGAGGCGGAAGTTCCTCACTTAAGGTGAAGAAGGAATATTCTCCGCTGGAAGGCATCAGGGAGAGATTCTCCAATGCCGAGATCGTTTACGAGCGTGGTTACGTCGGAGACGTCAGCGGTCAGTTCGACGGAGTCTCCACCGGTCAGGACCTTGATGAAACCCGTTCTGCAGCCCAGCTTATCGCGGATGCGGTTGCGGCTGCCGGGGAGGCTGACTGCGTAATATTCATAGGAGGCCTGAACAAGAGTACTTTCCAGGATGCCGAAGGTGCCGACAGGCAGTCATATGAGCTGCCTTATGGCCAGGATGCCGTGATAGAGGCCCTTGCCGCCGTTGCCAGGAAGATGGTCGTAATCAATATTTCCGGCAATGCCGTGGCTATGCCTTGGGCAGGGAAGGTTCCCGCAATCGTACAGGGCTGGTATCTCGGAAGCGAAGCCGGTCATTCTCTGGCGGACGTGCTGTCCGGAGATGTCAATCCTTCAGGAAAGCTGCCGTTCACGATCGGTGCACAGCTGTCTGACTATCCGGCCCGTACCGAAGCCCAGTATCCCGGCATCCCCAGGCCGGAGATGTCCAAGATGGGACTCCAGGACGTTACGATCTACGATGAAGAATACAGCGAAGGCATCTTTGTGGGATACAGGTGGTTCGACCACGAGAGTATCGCTCCTACCTTCGCTTTCGGACACGGGCTGAGCTACACTTCCTTCGAAATAGGCGATCCGAAAGTCTCGGGTTCGATAGGGAAAGGATTGACTTTCAGCATCCCTGTCACGAATACCGGCAAGGTAGCCGGGGCGGAGGTCGTCCAGCTTTACATAAGTGCGGGCGACAGTGCCGTGGAACGTGCACCGAAGGAGCTCAAGGGTTTCTCAAAGGTTTACCTGGAACCCGGGAAGACGGCTACCGTCAAGATAACCATAGACAAGGAAGCCATCAGCTATTTCGATGCGGACAAGCACGAGTGGGTCGCCGCGAAGGGCGATTATTCAGCCCTGATAGGGACATCCTCTGACGCCCTGTCCAAGACCGTGGAATTCAAGTATTGATTTGTCCCTATGGCTAAGAGTCAGGTCGATGCCGGCGCCCAGTGCCGTGAAATAATCGAGAAAGCCAAGGCTGGCGTATTCTCCCCCGTCTATCTCCTGATGGGGGATGAGCCGTATTATCCGGACCTGGTCTGCAATGCGGTGATGGAATATTCGCTGGACGAGTTTTCCCGTGATTTCAACGAGACTGTATGCTATGGCTCCGATGTCGACGCTGACACGGTCATTACGGCCGCCAGACGGTTCCCGATGATGGCGGAAAGGCAACTCGTAGTGGTCAAGGAGGCCCAGGCGATGCGCGATCTGGAACAGCTTTCCGTCTATTGCGAGAATCCCCTCGACTCTACCGTCCTGGTCATCCTGATGCGTGGATCGTCTGCCGACAAACGCAAATCTCTTTACAAGCAATGCGTTAAGAACGGTGTGGTGGTCGAGTCCAATGCCCTGAGGGACTATGAGATGGCGTCCTGGATAAGCCGGTACTATACCTCCAGGGGGCTCGAGATCGCACCGGATGCCGCGGCCTTGCTGGCAGAATATGCCGGAACGGATATGGGCAAGATCGTCGTGGAGACGGACAAGCTGCTGAAAAACCTCCCCGAGGGGGCGGTCTCCGTTTCTGCTTCGGACATCGAGAAGAACGTGGGCATCAGCAGGGAATACAGCGTTTTCGAGCTTACCAAGGAGCTGTCCGGCCGTAACGGTGCGAAGGCCCTGGACGTGGCCGTACATATCGGCCAGTCCGTCCGGTTCGCGATGCCTATGGCCATAAGCGCCTTGTATACCCACTTCGTCAGGATCCTCAGGTATGGAGCCTTGAAGGAGAATAACCGCCATCCAGACAAGACCGAGATAGCTGCCGCCCTGCAGGGTGTCAATCCTTATTTCTGGAGGGAATATGACGTAGCCGTGGCAAACTATCCTGTGCGCAAGGCTATGGAGGTGATCTCCCTGCTATGCGACTATGACTATAAAAGCAAGGGAGGAGATGCCGGTGAAGCCACCCCGGGGGATCTTCTGGTTGAATTAACGAACAAGATTTTGAATATATGACAAGTACGGAAAACATTATCGAATGCCGGGAAGTCAGCAAGAATTTCGGAGCCAAGGTCGCCCTTGACAGGGTGAGCATCAATATTCCGGAAGGAGGGATTTTCGGTCTGCTCGGCCCGAACGGGGCAGGAAAGACCACGCTGATACGTATCATCAACCGGATTACGATACCTAATTCAGGGGAAGTGCTGTTCAAGGGCCGCCCCATCACCCAGAACGATGTTGAGAAGATAGGATACCTGCCTGAGGAAAGGGGCCTGTACCGCAAGATGGAAGTCGGTGACCAGGCCATGTACCTTGCCCAGCTGAAAGGAATGACCGCCAACGACGCCCGCAAGGAGCTGAAGCAGTGGTTCGTCCGCTTCGGCATCCAGGACTGGTGGAAGAAGAAAGTCGAGGAACTCTCCAAGGGTATGGCCCAGAAAGTCCAGTTCATCACCACGGTGGTGCACAAGCCTTCGCTGATGATACTGGACGAGCCTTTCTCGGGCTTCGACCCGGTGAACGCCGAACTCATCCGCCAGGAGATCCTGAGGCTTAAGGATGAAGGTGCCACTGTAATCCTCTCTACCCATAATATGGAGTCGGTAGAGGAACTCTGCGACGACATCGCCCTCATAAACAAATCCCGCCTCGTGGTGGAAGGAGGTGTGGATGAGATCCGTCACAAGTACGGCAACAACAACATCGAGTTGGTTTATTCTTCCTCCGAACAGGTCCGCTCATCGGAAGGGAAGTTCAAGGTCCTCTCCGACGAGGACAACTCTGGCCGCCATACTGCGGTTCTCTCCCTCGAGGAGGGTGTATCGACCAACGAGGCCCTTGCAGCCCTGCTGGACCAGGGTGTCCCGGTGAATTCATTCAAGGAGCTGATTCCGAGGATGAACGACATTTTCATCAAACTTGTAACTGAGGAGGAATAGACTATGGATTTCAGAATTATCAAGACAGTCATCGCCCGCGAGTATTCCACCCGCGTGAAGAAGAAGTCATTCCTGGTAACCACTTTCCTGGTGCCTATCCTCTTTGCGGCTATGATGGTGATCGTGATGTACATCGCCGGCAACACGAAGGAGAGGAAGCAGGATGTGGCCGTCGTGGACCAGTCCGGAATCGTGATGTCCCACCTTATCAATACGGACAGGATAACCTACGAGGATTATTCCTCGGAGGCTCCTGATGACCTTAAAGGACGCCTTGCTTCTATCGGGAAGGATGTCCTGGTGGTCATTTCTCCTTTGGATTCCGTAGCGAAGACCGTTACCGTCCAGACATATTCGAAGGATCCTCTCGGAGTCGAATTCACTTCCGGTCTCCGTGGCAAGGTGGATGATGCCGTGGAGGAATACAGGGTCCGCCAGTACGGGATCGAAAATCTTTCCCAGATAATGGAGGAGGTGAAGTCGCACGTTTCGGTGACGGAATACACCCTCGATGAGTCAGGGAAGGAAACCCTCTCTGAATCAGGCATCTATATGATAGTTTCGATGGTGCTTGGAATCATCATCTGGATGTTCATCACTATGTTCGGGGCGCAGGTTATGTCCAGCGTCATCGAGGAGAAGTCCAGCAGGGTGGTCGAGGTACTGATCTCTTCAGTGAAGGCGGTGGACCTTATGTTCGGCAAGATCATCGGCGTCGCCCTTGTCGCTCTTACCCAGTTCCTGCTCTGGATCGTGCTCACAGTCATCCTGACGGGAGTCGCCAGTGCATTCATGGGCAAGGATATGCTCAAGAGCATCCAGGGTAATCCTCAGATGGTTGGGCAGACGGTGAACCTGCCCGGTGGAACGGATGTAGCTTCCGTCGCTTTGGGTGAAGCAGCCGATACCGCTGCGGTCGCACCGGGCCAGATCAACCAGATGCAGAAAGTGGTCGGCACCCTTGCCAACATCCCTTGGGTCAAGCTGATCGTATCCTTCCTGATATTCTTCATCCTTGGATACCTGCTGTACGCATCGATGTACGCTGCGGTCGGCTCTGCAGTCGAGAACGAAGGAGACGCCAGCCAGCTGCAGCTGCCGCTGACAATACCACTGATGATAGCATATTTCATCATCCTTATGGCCTTCCAGAATCCGGATAGTCCGGTGGTCGTATGGGGATCCATTATTCCTTTCACTTCTCCGATCGTGATGCTTGCCAGGATTCCTTATGGAGTCCCTACCTGGCAGCTGATCCTGTCGGTAGTGTTGTTGTTCCTGACATTCCTCGGATGTGCCTGGGCTTCGGCCAAGATCTACAAGGCCGGTATCCTTATGTTCGGCAAGAAGTCTACATTCAAGGATCTTTGGAAATGGCTCAAACAAAGTTGATTGCAGTATGAGCAGGTATAGTTTGAAGTCTCTGCTGGCCGCATTGGCAGTACTTGCCGGAACTGGCGTATATGCACAGGTTCCGGTATCGGGCTGGAGCGCCGATCCGATCGATGGACACCGGACCGGGGTTACGGCTTCCACGGCGGACAACGTGCAGGAGTCTATGGGAGTAGTCAAGGGGCGGACCTACTATGCTCCCAACGGCAGGAAATTCCGCAGAGGGACGGTCCGGAAGGTCGCCGGACTTATGATCGATGCCCAGCCTGCGATGGCCGAGGTCAAACAGGTCGTCGGCTATTCCACCAGGGAGATGCCGAGGCTGAAACCCGAATGCGAGTTGTACGACTGGTTCATTGACGAACTGATGAGGGCGACGGCGGACAGCACGGGGAAGAAAGTCGATATCGGTATTTCCAACAGGGGAGGGATCAGGATAGATATGCCTGCCGGAGAAATCCTCTGTGACGACATACAGTCGATGTTCCCGTTCAAGAACAATCTCTGCTACGTGGCACTTCGCGGAAAGGATGTCAGGGCTGTCCTGGACCAGATGGCCGCCACCTCTTTCCAGATCCTGGGAGGAGTAAAGGTGGTTGCAAAGAATGGCAAGATAGTCTCAGCCACAGTCGACGGAGAACCGCTGGACGATGAGAAGGTTTACGGTGTCGCCACCATCAATTTCCTCCTGGACGGGGGAGACGGCTATTTCATCGGGAAGAACGCAGTCGAGACCATCTATTGCAACGGCTGGATATATGACACCATCCTGAATTATGTAAGGAGTCTTACCGCCGCCGGAAAACCGATCGAATTCGAGGACCAGCACTGGATCACCATAATAAAGGAGGGCAAGGAATGAGAATGAAAGGATTGCTTGCGGGGATATGCATCCTCGCGCTGCTGACCGCGGCGGACGCGGCGGCCCAGAAGAGACTTACCATCCTTCACGTTAACGATACCCACAGCCATCTTGAGCCCGAAAGGGCAGGGAAAGAGGCCGGCCTCGGCGGTGTGATCGAACGCGCCGCTTACCGGGACAGTGTAGTGAAGGCTGACGGTAAGCGCAATGTCCTGCTCCTCCACGCTGGTGATTTCAACCAGGGAACTTCTTATTATTCAGTCCTTAACGGGGACCTTGAAGTTGAACTCGTCAATGCGATGGAGTATGATTGCATCACGCTCGGCAACCACGAGTTCGACAACGGAGTAGAGGACCTGGCCAGGCGTCTAGCCAAGATAAAGTGCCCTGTGGTCTGCGCCAATTACGATTTTTCGAAACTGGAGGCAGGCAAGTACATAAAACCATACGTCATCCTCAAGAAAGCGGGGATGAGGATAGGTATCATCGGCTTGATGCCGGACATCACGATACTGGTCCCGAGGGAGGTCTCCCGTCAGATCCCTGCGTTCAACAATGCCGAAGTCGTGAACAAGTGGGCATCATATCTCAAGGACGAGAAGAAATGCGACCTCGTGATAGCCCTGACCCACATAGGATTCGAGGGAGAACCATACACCGATCCTATGCTCGTGGGCAGGACCCGCAACATCGACCTCGTGGTCGGCGGGCACTCGCATACGTACCTGTCTGAACCTGCATACGTCGGGAACCTTGATGGAAAGCTGGTTCCTGTCGTACAGGATGGATGCTGGGGACTCAATGTAGGTAATTTAAAGGTAATCAAATGAAAAAGCTATTCAACCTGGCCCTCGTGGCTTTGCTCGCTTCTCTTCCGCTCGGTGCCCAGATCCGCGGCTCCCATCAGGTAGAACTGAATAAATGGGAGTTCAGCAAGGACGGATACTCCTGGAAGGCAGTTACCATTCCACATTCGTACAATGCGGAAGACGGCCATTCCCCTTCATATTACAGGGGGAAAGCCACATATCGCTGCGAATTCAAGGCTGGGGATGTGAAGAAATCGCATTTCCTCCTGTTCGAGGGGGCTGCCCAGTCCGCCGTTGTAAAGGTGAACGGCGAGCAGGTCGCCGCCCATAAGGGTGGATATACTCCTTTCGTGGTGGATATCGGGGAAGAACTCAGGAGAGGGACCAACAAGCTGGAGGTCATCTGTGACAACTCAGAGGACGTCAACCTGGCCCCTGTCTCTTCCGATTTCAACAAGAACGGAGGACTTCACGGCAGGGTCTGGCTCCTGGATATGGACGATGTATATTTCTCCCCGGAGAAATACGGTATGTACAGGCTCAGGGTGGAGACGCCGGTGGTCACCAGGAGGAAGATATCCACCGAAGTCAAGACGAGGATCGTCAACTCGGGGAACAAGGCGGCCGACATCCTGGTCAGGGTGGAGCTCCTTGAAGCGGACGGAACGCTTGGCTACGAGGCCGACCGTGAAATCCGAGTAAAGGCTTTCTCCGAATATGAGTTCAGCCACGATTTCCACGTCACCGGTATCCGCTTCTGGGACGGTGTCAACGATCCGTATCTTTACACGATGCGTGTCACGATATTCAGGGGAGAGCGTGTCGTCGATGTCGTAGAGACCAAGGTCGGTTACCGTTCTATGGAGATGGATCCCGAAAGGGGATTCATCCTGAACGGCAGGCCTTACAAGCTTCGCGGTGTCGCTATGCACCAGGATATGGATGGAAAGGCTTCCGCCCTTTCCAAGGAAGATTACAGGAGGGATTACAGGATGGTCAAGGAACTGGGAGCCAATTTCCTGCGCCTTGCCCACTATCCTCACAACGACTATGCTTTCCGGCTCTGCGATTCCCTCGGCATCATAGTACAGACGGAAGTGCCTTGGGTAAACGTTTGTGGAACTAAGGCCAAGCAGTTGTATTTCAATAATATCCAGCATCAGATGAAGGAGATGGTTACCAACCTGTTCAACCATCCGAGCATCGCGTTCTGGGGAATGTGGAACGAACTTGACTCCTGGGGGAACAATAATGAGCTCCAGGGTGAATTCGATTCGGAGAAGGTCCTCTACCAGACCAAGAAACTCTACAAGATGGCGAAGCAGCTCGATCCGTTCCGCTTCATCGGCTTTACGGACGATTCCCGTCTTTCCCGTGAAGGTTATCCTATGCTGACCGGCGATTTCTGTTCCCAGAACATCTATTTCGGCTGGTATTACACCCCGAACGACTTCTCGAGCATCGTCAGCGAGATGGAGAAGGTCAGGGAAAAGTGGGGAGGCAAGCCAGTCAATGTCAGTGAGTACGGAGTGGGCAACAATCCTTTCTGCCACGTCTGGAATCCCGATGAGGCCGTGCGTGACCGGGACAACGATTCCCGCCATTATGAGGAGTATGCCAACAAGTTCCACGAAGCATATGTCCGGAAACTTTCGCAGATGCCTTGGCTCAACTTCACTTCCGTATGGGTGATGTTCGATTTCCCTGTGGCTAGCCGGCAGGAAGGCTATATGGACTCTGACGACGGAGTCAAGTTCACTCGGAACGCTGACCGGAAGTATATGAACGACAAGGGTTTGGTTACCCGCGACAGGAAGACCAGGAAAGATGTGTTCTATCTTTACAAGTCCTTGTGGAACAAGGAGGAGACCACCGTTTACATCACCTCCCGGAGACTCAGGTATTATCCTTCCGGGGAGGAATTCAAAATAAAGGTTTACAGCAACGCAAAGTCTCTGACCCTGTACCAGAACGACAATATGGTCACCAAGCTTACCGGCGCCGATGATTACGGCGGAGTCGTGTGGACTTTCCCTGCAGTATACTTGAAGACGTCACAGGATACGTTCAAGGTGGTCGCTGACGACGGCACCTCTGACGTGGTTACATATTTCCGGAGGTAGAAATGTTCCTCCTGACCGGGATCAGGGCTATCAGGTAACCTATGATCGCCACCCCGGCCACCGTGACCAGGACGTCGCCCCACTGGAGTATCACCGGGTAGGCGCTGACCAGGAAATTACCGGGCATCTTTATGAAGCCGAACCTTTGTTGCAGGAGTGCGAAACCTATTCCTGCAACGAGGCCTGCTGCCAGTCCGAGCAGGGAGATCAGCCACCCTTCCAGAGTGAAGGTCTTGCGTAGCATACTGTCAGTGGCACCCAGGCTGCGGAAGGTCTCAATGTCCTCTTTCTTCTCTATGATCAGCATCGTCAGGCTTCCGAATATGTTGGAAGCGATGATGATGATTATGAATATCAGGATGAGGTATATTGCCGCCTTCTCATAGCGCATCATCTTGTAGAGGGAAGGATTCTGGCGGTACCTGTCCAGCACCTTGAAATCCGGTCCCATGATCTTGCGTACGGATTTGATGGTCTTCTTGAGTTCCTTGGGAGAAGAGGGATCCGAGAGACGGATCTCGATGCCGGAGACTTCGTCCTCATATCCCAGAAGCTGCCTCATCTTGTCGAGCGGGAGGATCATCAGCTCTTCGTCTATCTGCTGGTTGACGGTGAATACTCCTGAAGGACGTGCACGTACCGATTCGATAGATGCGGCAGGATTGGCGAGTGAGAAGTTCCTGTCTCTCCTAGGGAAGTAAATCTCTGCAGATGAGAGGAATGCGGGATTCATCCCCATCTTGTAGGCGAGCCCGGCTCCGACCACTACCTGCGGCAGGTCTCCCTTGTGGAGCGAGAATGTCCCGCTTGTCATATGTCCTGCAAGCGGCGATTCTTTCTCGTAGTTCTCGTCCACACCCTTGGCCTTGGCTATTCCCTGATGCTCTTCATAGTCTACGAATACGTTTTCCTGAAGCACCAGGTAGCATTCCCTGACGGACGGATCGTCCCTCAGGCTCCGAAGCACGGACTCGTCCGGAGTGAATACCTTGCCTTTCGCTGGACTGACGAGTATGTCAGGCTCGACATTGCTCAAGGTGGATTTCACCAGCTCGTCGAATCCGTTGTACACCGACAGTATTATGATCAGGGCAGCCGTGCCTATGGCCATGCCGATGGCGCTGATCGCGGAGATTATGTTTATCACGTTGTGTGATTTCTTCGCGAACAGGTATCTTCCGGCTATGAACCAAGGCAAGTTCACCGTTATTCTGGTTTATAAGAATCCTTAAGCGCCGTGGTCTTGTTGAATACGGCTTTCTCCGGGGTGCTGTCCGGGTCCTTGAAGTAGTATCCGGTACGTTCGAACTGGACTGCTATGCCCGAGTTGTCTTCCAGCAGGGCAGGCTCGGCCAGACCTTTGACTATCGTGAGTGATTCCGGATTGAGGTAATCCTTGTAGTCCTTTCCTTCCTCGATGGAATTCATATCTTCCTTCAGGAAGAGCCGGTCGTAGTTCCGGATCTCTATTTCGCGGGCAAAGGCCTCCGACACCCAGTGGATGGTGCCTTTGACGGAACGCCATTCACCGCCTCCCGGCCTCGTTTCAGGGTCGTAGGTGCACTTCAGCTCCACGACATTGCCTTCGGCGTCCTTGACGACCTCTTCGCATTTGATGATGTAGGTGTACTTCAACCTGACTTCTCCATCCGGCTTCAGACGGAAGAACTTCTTCGGAGCATCTTCCATGAAGTCGTCACGCTCGATGTAGATGACCCCGGTAAGCGGAACCCTGCGGGTAGCACCCTCCGGGTCGGCAGGGTTCAGAGGGCAGTCGAACCATTCGACCTTCCCTTCCTCCCAGTTTGTCAGGGTCACTTTCAATGGCTTCTGTACGACCATATATCTGTTGGACCTGGCGTTGAGGTCCTGGCGGACGCACCATTCGAGAAGCTGGATGTCCATCATCTGGTCACGCTTGGACACTCCGATCTTGTCACAGAACATTTTGAGGGCTTCCGGAGTGTAGCCGCGGCGCCTTACACCGCAGAGGGTAGGCATCCTCGGGTCGTCCCATCCGGCCACGAGTCCTTTCTGCACGAGTTCCAGCAGCTTCCTTTTGCTCATAAGGGTGTATGTGAGGTTGAGCCTCGCGAATTCGTACTGATGGCTCGGCCATATTCCCAGGGTCTGTATGAACCAGTCGTACAGCGGCCTGTGAACGTCGAACTCCAGGGTGCAGATTGAGTGGGTGATATGCTCAATGGAGTCGCACTGACCGTGCGTGAAATCGTACATCGGATAGATGCACCACTTGTCGCCTGTGCGGTGATGGGAAGCGTGCTTGATCCTGTAGAGCAGCGGATCGCGGAACATCATATTCGGGGAAGCCATATCGATCTTCGCGCGGAGGACCTTCTCCCCGTCGGCATATTTGCCGGCCTTCATTTCCCTGAGCAGCTGCAGGTTCTCTTCCACGCTGCGGTTCCTGTAGGGACTCTCCTTGCCGGGAGTGTCCACGGTGCCGCGGCCCTTGCTTATTTCTTCCTGCGTCTGGTCATCCACATAAGCCAGGCCTCTCTTCACAAGGTCCTCAGCCCATTCGTAGAGCTGGTCGAAATAGTCGGAAGCATAGAGCTCCTTGTCCCAGTGGAATCCCATCCAGCTGATGTCTTCCTTGATGGCATCGACGTATTCGGTGTCCTCCTTCGTCGGATTGGTGTCGTCGTAGCGGAGATTGGTCTTGCCACCGTATTTTTCCGCCAGTCCGAAGTTTATGCACAGACTCTTCGCGTGTCCCAGGTGGAGATAACCGTTAGGCTCCGGGGGGAACCGTGTCATAACGCTGTCAACCTTTCCGGACCTGAGGTCCTCTTCAATGATCTCTTCGAGGAAATTCAGTTTTTTCGTCTCTTCCATCTTTCTTGTATGAATATAGCTTACAAAAATACAAAAAAGCGTACAAACCTACAATCTGGCCAGCATTTCCAGAATCCTGCGCGGTCATCCGTGAGGTTCACGGTCCCGGCCTGGCCCCACCAGTGTCTGTCCGCATCCTTCCTGCCGGAGACCATCCTTCCAGGGAAGCTTCTATGTCGTGTCCGTAGGAAACCATCGTGGAACGGGGTGTTCATCGTCTTGGAATCGTGGTCCTTTTCCGAGAGGCGGAGAGCAATATCGTGGCGATGATTATCAGTTTTTCCATATCATTCCAAAGATAGCAAAACTATGATTATATTTGTATGGTAACGAATCGAAAGATGATAAAGTCAATGACCGGATACGGCAAGGCTGAGGCCGTCCTGGAGACAGGGAAACTCACCATCGAGATCAAGACGCTGAACGGCAAGAACTCCGATGCCAGCATCAAGACACCGCTCCTTCCGAAAGACAAGGAACTGCAGGTGCGCCAGAAGATTTCCGAGGCCCTGTGCAGGGGAACCATCGACTTCTATATGACCTATGAGCCGAAGGCTGGCAGCGAGGCCAAGAAGATAAACGCCGAACTGGTTAAAGAGTATTTCGGCCAGGTCTCCTCTGTCCGCAACAACATAACCAGCTACCGGGCTGCGAATTTCGGTGACCAGGCCAGGATGGACAACGAGATAATAACGGCCATCCTCCGCTTCCCGGACGTCCTGGACAATTCCCGGCTGGAAGTCATCAACGACGATAACTGGGCGGTCGTGGAGAAAGCAATAGACGAAGCTCTCGCAGCAGTCAACGAATACAGGTCCAAGGAAGGGCAGGCCCTTTATGCCGATGTCACTTCCAGGGTAAGGAATATCCTGGAACTGGAAGACAAGGTGGAGGGATTCGAGAAGGAGAGGCTGGACGCCGTGCGGGAGAGACTTCAGAAGAACCTTGCCGAACTCGGGCAGAAGGTCGATCCTTCCCGTTTCGAGCAGGAGATGGTGTTCTATCTGGAGAAACTGGATATCAACGAGGAGAAGGTCCGCCTGCGCCAGCACTGCAAGTATTTCCTGGATACCATCGACGGCGAAGAATATCCAGGCCGCAAGCTTGGATTCATCATCCAGGAGATGGGCCGCGAGATAAACACCACCGGTTCCAAGGCGAACCACGCCGGTATCCAGAAGACCGTGGTCCTTATGAAGGACGAACTTGAAAAGATACGTGAACAATCATTGAACATCCTTTGATATGGACCTTGAACTTGCAATATACATCGCTGCAGGAGTGGCCCTGGTCGCGGTCCTGGCCTTGATTTTCGTACTTGTCAGGTCCTCCAGGGAGCGTCAGCGGCTGATGAGGGAATACGAGGATGCGGAAGACGAGCTCCAGGAGCGGCTGATGAAGCTGTCCTCGGAAAAGGCTGCCGTGGAAAGCAAGCTGGCAGCCAGCGAGGAGTTCGAAGCGAGGATGCGGGAAGTCCAGGACAATGCCCTCAAGATGCAGAAGGAACAGCACGAAAAGGACCTGGAGAATATGAGGGATGCCTTCAAGGCCCTTTCGGCCGAGAACAGTGCCGTATTCAAGCGTCAGAGCGCCGAGTCGATAGGGGAACTGCTGAAGCCTATCCGGGAGAAGTTCACCGAATTCGGTGATGCAGTCCGGGAATCGCGCAAGGAAGCCCTCCAGCAGAATGCCGAGCTCAAGGAACATATCAGGGGAGTGATGGACCGTTCGAATGCCGTCGGGGAAGAAGCCAGGAACCTGGCGAATGCCCTCACCGGATATTCGAAAGTCCAGGGTGACTTCGGAGAAATGCTGCTTACCGACGTGCTGAAGAATTCAGGGCTCCAGGAGGGCGTGCATTTCTTCACCCAGGGAGTGATGACTGACAGTTCCGGCCACGAGATAAAGAGCAACAGCGGCAGGACGATGATCCCGGACGTGATGGTATTCTATCCTGACGATACGACTGTCATCATCGATTCGAAGGTGAGCCTCAATGCCTACCAGGAATGGATGAATGCAGAAAAGGTGGAAGACAGGAAACGCTTCGCCAAGGCTCACGTGGAAAGCGTGAAGAAGCACGTGGATGAACTCAAGACCAAGGATTATGCATCCTACATCCCCGCTGACAGGAGGAAGGTCAACTACAACCTTATGTTCATCCCGGTCGAAGGAGCGTTCCGCCTGATGCTTGAGGAAGATCCGTTGCTCTGGCAAGTGGCAAAGGACAACAATGTATTGATAGTGAGTCAGATGACGTTGATCATCGTGCTCAATATGATCCAGATGGCCTGGAAACAGGCGAACCAGGAGAAGAACATAGCCGAGGTCTACAAGACCGCCGAGGAACTGATGAGCCAGCTGAACGGATGGATGGCCAACTATGTCAAGATAGGCGAGTCCCTCGAGAAGGCGATGTCTTCATTCGAAGAATCGACATCCAAACTGAAGGATTCGAACCAGAGTGTGATCAAGAAGATCCAGAAACTGGAGAAACTGGGCTTGTCGCCCAAGAAATCACAGGCCAGGATCAAGACTTCGGGAAGGACCCAGGGACCGGAATCCATCATTCCAGCATCCCTTTCTCCTACCGGAGAGGACCTTGAAGCCCAATGACAGAATGAATATGCGTAACTTATTTCCAGTGGCGCTGATTGCGGTCGCGCTTTCCGCTTCCTGTTCCCGCAGCAGGGTTGAAGCTGATGTTTTCCGTATCCCTTTTTCCCCTGCAGAGCCGCAGACAGAAGACTTGCTTGATGCAGTTGTCTGGGAAGCCATCGCTCCTGTGGAAGTATTCCATGCCCCGTGGGATGATATGGATGACAGCACCAGTTTCCGTTGCTTTGCGACGGACAGCCTGTTTTTCTTCCGGTTCGATGTCATGGAAAATACCCTAACCCTGGAAGAAGGATTCAAGGATGAACGGGATGTCGAATACGAGGACAGGGTGGAGATATTCTTCTCTCCTGCAGGGAAGCTCAAGACTTATGTGGGAGCGGAGATCGACCCCATGGGCCGGGTCATGGACTATAAGTGTACATACTACAGAGATTTCGATTACGGTTGGAACTTCAGCACAATGGAGTGTTTCCAACGGATAACCCCGTCAGGGTATTCGATAGCCGGACACGTTTCGTGGGCTGAGCTGGAAGGTCTGGGAATAGATATACAGAAAGGTTTCCTCATGGGGGCCTTCAGGGCTGACTTCAGGCCGGACAAGTCCGTAAACTGGTATTCATTGAAACTCACTTCAGACGAAGAGGCCGATTTCCATCAGCAAAACGTATTCTTCGAGGCGGAAATCTGCCGGGAAGAACCTTGCCAGATGGCGGGAGTCGTCCTATCCGTCGAAGACCTCGCCTCTTACGACTGGCCGGAACTGGCTTCCAGGTATGGAATCAACACCATAGGCACACACATCCGGCCGTCCCAGGTACTGGAATTCATCAGTTCGGAGAAAGGCAAGGCTTTCCTGGAAGGCTGTTCGAAATACGGACTGGATGTGGAGCACCAGCTACACGCGATGGGGGAGTTGCTTCCGAGGGAGCTGTTCGCGGAAGATTCCACGATGTTCAGGATGGATGCCGAAGGCAGGCGGACTCCTGACCGGAACTGTTGCGCCCATTCTGAGAAGGCTCTGGAAATAATAGCATCCAAGGCTGCGTGGTATGCAAAGGCGCTTCCGGCGACGAACCATCGTTACTATTTCTGGCTTGACGATAATTCTCCGGTCTGCTCCTGCCCTCTGTGCAGGGAGTTTTCAGCCTCTGAGCAAGCCCTGCTGATCGAGAACCGGATGATCAAGGCCATCAGGGAGGTGGATCCGGAAGCGATGCTCGCGCATCTGGCGTACGAGGGAACTATGGAACCACCGCGCAAGGTTGCACCGGAAGAAGGGATATTCCTGGAATTCGCTCCTATCGACAGGCAGTGGGACAGGCCCCTGGCTGATCTTTCGGCTCCCGGATCGAGGAAGCATCCTATGCGGCACGAAGAAGTGCTCAGACTCCTCGACGCCAACCTGGAAGTGTTCTCTGCAGAGGATGCCGTAGTGCTGGAGTACTGGCTGGACGTCTCCCTGGCCAGCGGCTGGAAGAAACCGGCCGTGAACTTGCCTTGGCACGGAGATGTATTCGTATCAGACATAGCGACTTACATGTCCCGTGGCATCAGGAACTTTACTTCTTTCGCCGTATATATGGATTCGACGTATTTCAAGGAATATCCGTTCCAGCCTGCCCTTGCGGATTATGGGAGCGTTTTATATCTTTGTAATTTGAACCGGATTTGATTGACCGTCTATGAGACTATCTGACAAGGTAAAGGGCAGGAAGCTCTCGATGAGGGCGAAACTGACGCTGAGTCTCAGCGCCATCGCCGTGACGTTGCTGGTTTCGAGCTTCATCTCGATCATGGAATATACCAGGATGAGCAATTATGTTTCGGACCTGATCGCTGACAACATCCGGAGCATAAACGTCGCCCAGAAACTGTCCGAAGTCAGCAACCAGTACAACGTGGAGCTGCTGTCCGTGATCGGGGACGAATCAGTGAACACCCTGCCGGATTTCCGCCAGGCAGAGTTTATGAGCCATTGCGACTCGCTAAGGGAGTCTCTGATTTCGTCCAAGATGATGCCTCTCACCGATTCGGTGGTGTACGCATATTCCGCATATATGCTTACATCCCTGGAACTCAACGATGTGCTGCTCTCTGACTTCATCGACGCCAGGGCTTGGTATTTCGGCCGCCTGCAGCCTCAGTTCAACAGGCTGAATTCCTACATAGACGTTCTCAACGACGCGATTTACGACGATCTCAAGAAGAATTCGGAAACTTTCCAGAGAGGATTCTACAGGAGCATCATCCCCGGGGCGGTAGCCGTTATGGTCGGACTCCTGCTCATACTGATGCTGCTGTTCTTCATTCTCGCATACTATGTGAATCCTATCTACAAGATGCTCTCCGGCCTGAACAATTACAGGTCGGTCAACAAGAAATACACTTATACTTTCGAAGGAGACGACCAGCTCGCTGAACTCAACGAAGGGATCATGGAGATCACCAACGAGAACCAGCAGCTCAGGAAGAGGATCTCGGACCTCCGTAACAAAGCGGGCAACTGACGGGGACGATGAATGTAAAGACCATATCGCGGAATGTAGGCTACGCACTGCTGGTAAGTGCGCTCTTCATGTTCCTGTCCATACTGGTTTCCCTGGCGAACGGCAACGACAGCGCCCTGACCGCCTTGCTCATCAGCTTCACAATAACGTTCACCGTCGGTATATTCCCCTTCATATTCGTGCGCAAGTCACCGGAGATTTCCCTCCGTGACGGGTTTATGATCATCGTCCTTTCGTGGCTTCTCTCGTTCATTTTCGGAATGCTTCCCTATGCCCTCTGGGGCGGCCCTTTCACCATTGTAAATGCCTGGTTTGAAAGTGTTTCCGGATTTACTACCACTGGGTCGACGATCTTGGACAATATCGAGGAACTACCGAACAGCCTGCTCTTCTGGCGGTCTTCCACCCATTTCATCGGAGGTTTGGGAGTCGTGGTGTTCCTGCTGCTTATCATACCGAGTTCCTCACAGATGAGGCTCCGTCTGACCAGCCTCGAACTTTCTTCCCTTTCGAAACGGGAATACCGTTCCGGAGCCAGCAAGACGGTGCTCATCTTCACCAATGTCTACCTGGGGATGCTGGTGGCTTCTTTCCTGAGCTACCTGATAGCCGGAATGAGTCCTTTCGATGCGATAAACCACGCGATGAGCGTGACCGCGACCGGAGGTTTCAGCACCAGGACCCTGTCTGTCGGAGCTTTCAATTCAGTGCCGATAGACATCATCACGATGGTGTTCATGTTCCTTTCGTCCATCCATTTCGGAATGACATACCTGGCGATCGCGACACGTTCACTGAAACCCTTCAGGAATGATATCTTCAAGCTGTACCTCGGAATCCTTGTCACCGTCAGTACGATAGCCACCATATCCCTGAAAGCGAACGGCATCGAGGGCAGCTGGGGAGAAGCCGCCCTTTCCAGTTCCTTCCACGTCTTGAGCTATGCTTCTACTTGCGGTCTGGCGATTGCAGACACGGGTGTATGGCCGGTTGTCCCGTCCGCCTTGCTGATGCTGGTCGGGATCATCTGCGGTATGGCCGGATCGACTACCGGTGGAATAAAGTCCGACCGTGCCCTTCTCCTGTTCAGGCAGGTGAAGAACCAGCTCAGACTGGTCCTCCATCCTGCTTCCGTCAATGAAGTGAGGATCAACGGCCGTGTCATCCGTCAGGAGGATCTGGCTCCCCATATCCTGTACATTGCGCTGTATTTTCTGATGATAATCATTTCGATTGCCGTCAGCATCCTCTCCAATTCAGACAGCATGCACTCTATCGTGGCTACTCTGTCTTCCCTGAGCAACGTGGGCCCTGCGGTGGGAGACCTGGGCACTTTGGACAGTTTCGCGGCTGAGCCGACAGGGGCCAAGCTGATGTACACCCTGGATATGTTCCTCGGCCGAGTGGAAATCTATCCTATCCTCGCCGTGATAATGATGGTTTTCAGCCGTAAGAACGAATAATCCTGCCTTGAGAAATGGATAGGAACGAATGGTTCTACGGCCTGTTCAACAGGCATTTCCCATATGAAAAGACTTCCGACCAGGATAACCTTTTCCGTGAGATAGCGGATTTCCTGGTCTGTGACGATTCCGACATCCTGGTGGTGAACGGTTATGCCGGTACAGGCAAGACGACCGCCATCGCTGCCGTCATAGAAGCCCTCGACGGACTCAGGCCTGATGCCGAGGATGGTACGAAGGAAGAGATATGTTATCTGCTGGCTCCTACCGGCCGTGCGGCGAAGGTGCTTTCCCTCTATTCCGGCAAACCGGCCAGGACCATCCATAAATGCATATACCGCCAGAAATCTGTCGGGGCGGACGGGTTCGGGCAGTTCTCACTTGCGCCCAACAGGCTCTCCCACAAGCTGTTCATCGTGGATGAAGTCTCCCTGATCGGGATTGATGACCAGGCGCGGCAGAGTACCGCCCAGTTCGGTACCGGGGACTTGCTCAGGGACCTCGTGGACTTCGTACGGGCCGGGAATGACTGCCGGCTGATAATGATCGGGGACGACGCCCAGCTCCCTCCGGTCGGACTGGATGCATCCCCTGCCTTGTCACGTGAGTATATGGACTCATTCGGAGGGGTGCGGTACTGCTCCCTGACCGAAGTGGTGCGCCAGCAGAAAGAATCGGGCATACTCAGGAATGCGACCCATCTCAGGCAGATGATATCGTCCGGGGAAGAGTTTTTCACTGCCGGCCAGCTGGGTCTGGAGACAGATGGTTATGGCGATGTCGTCCGTATTTCGGGCGGAGAACTCCTGGAAACCCTGAACCAGGCATATTTCTCTGAATATTCGAAGGATGATGCAGTCGTGCTGTGCCGATCCAACAAGCGGGCTAACCGCTACAATGCAGGTATCCGTGCCCAGGTCTTCTATGACGAGGAGCCTCTAGTGAGGGGAGAGAAACTGATGATAGTGAAAAATTGCTATCAGTTCGTGGAAGGGATAAAGGGGATGGACTACATTGCCAACGGCGATATCGCGAAACTCATCTCCATCAAGAATCACGAAGACCGTTACGGACTCCGTTTCGCCGATGCACGTCTTTCATTTCCCGACTATGACGATGCGGAAATCGTGGCCAAGGTCTGTCTGGATACGTTGGAATCTGAATCCGCTTCCCTTACGTACGAGCAACAGAATATGCTCTACAACGGTGTCAACGAAGACTATTCGGATCTCAAGACCAAGAAGAAGCGTTGGGAGGCCGTGCGGGAGGATCCCTATTTCAACGCTCTTCAGCTGAAATATGCCAATGCCATCACCTGCCACAAGAGCCAGGGTGGGCAATGGAGCTGTGTCTTCATCGACAACCCTTTCTGGCAGGAAGAGCTGACGGTCGATGACCTCAAATGGTTGTATACGGCTATGACCCGTGCCGTCGAGAAAGTCTATCTGGTCAACTTCAAGGATGAATGCTTTTCCGATGCGTAATATTAATTCATTTTTCATATGAGGATGATGAAAAGATTCTTGATTCTGTGTAGCTTTGTGGCTGTGTTCCTGTGTCCGTCGCTGGATGCCGAAGCACAGTATGCCCGCAAGGGAGCCAAGATAGTGGATCCGGAGGGGACTGTGCTTTCGGACCAGGCACTGATCGACATTGTCGGCTATGATATATATGAGCAAACCTTTGTCGGTGCCCGGAGGCAGTTGAAGGCAGGCAGGGCGATGATTCTCGGTGGAGTTTCCTGTATAGGAGTCGGTGTCTTGGGAGCTGGTGCGGCTGCGGGTTTATTGATCCTCAACACTGAAGTCTTGATAGCCAAGAAAGAAACCGAGAAAGCATTGGTTGACGGGGTGGCCCTCACCGGGCTTTTCTATCTGAGCGAAGGAGTTGCCATTGCCGGTGGGGCTCTCCTGACTTCAGGCATCATATTGAATACAATTGGCAAGAAGCGTATAAAGTGGGTGGCAGGACAGTGTGGGACAGGTATCGCATTGGTTTTTTAATGAACGTTATGAAGAAGCTTTTAACTATTGCAGTCTGCCTGGCATTCTGGACGGCTTCGTCCGCGCAGGTGTTCAACGATATTCCTTTCGACTGGAAGTGGGTAGGTAAGAGCGAGGTGGCTCTGTCGTACGACGGCTCTTTCGCAGGAGAGAAGGACTATTCGATAGATGCGGCTACGCACAAGGTTACAAAGGGGATCAAGTATCCGGATAAGTTCGTGTCCTTCCCGATCAGTCCGGAGGGCGCGGTCAACCTGACGTATTCGCCGGATTCGACCAAGCTCGCCTTCACCAGGGACAACGACCTGTGGGTGGTGGATATAGCTTCCGGTAAGGAGACAAGGCTGACCTTCGACGGCAGCGACGTGATACTGAATGGATATGCCTCCTGGGTGTATTACGAGGAAATATTCGGCAGGGCCTCCAGGTACAGGGCTTTCTGGTGGTCTCCGGACTCGAGGAAGATCGGTTTCTACAGGTTCGACAATTCCGAAGTCCCTGTGTTCCCGATCTATTCTCCGTTCGCGGAAGACTATGACAGGTCCGGGATGCGGCTTTCGTATTCCCAGAGGGCTGGGGGAGCAGTCGCTCTCGAGGATATGTCTCCGACAGGAGGCTCGGTGAGGATGACCCGCTATCCGAAATGCGGCGACCCGAATCCGAAGGTCCGCATCGGTATCACCGACATTTCTTCCGGGAATACCGTCTGGGCCGATTTCAACGAAGATGAGGACCAGTATTTCGGGACTCCTTTCTGGGGTGCCGACGGCAAGGCTTTCTTCATACAGAGGGAGCCGAGGGAGCAGAACGAACTGGACCTGTATGCAGTATCACCTGAAAACGGGTCCAGGAAGCATATTTATCACGAGTCATACAAGACCTGGCTGGACTGGATCGAAGGAATGCTCTTCGGGCGCTCGGGCCTGTATATGGTACGCTCCTTCGAGACCGGTTGGCAGCAGATCTACTACCTTTCCTATGACGGTTCGGTCCTGAAGCGTCTGACAGATGGAGAGAACTGGAGGATGAGCCTGCTGGACGTGGATGAGGGCAAGGTTTCCAGGAAGTTCGACGGCAGCACTTCCACGGTGATATTCGAGGCTGAAAGGGATTCCCGCATCCGCACGAGCCTCTATTCCGTGAAGAAAGGGAAGGTGACCGCCGTTTCGGATCCCGCCTTCAGCGTTATGTCATCTTCCGTTTCTCCGGACAAGGGATATGTGATCACTTCCTTGAGCAATTCGTCCACACCTTATCAGGTATGGCTTTACGACCTTGCCAAGCCGTCCCGTTCCTACAAGGTAGCCGACTGGGCTGGTCCTGACTACAAGGCCTCAGACTTCGCCACTCCGGAAGTCATCACGATGACCACCAGCGACGGTTTCGAACTTCCGGCATTCATCGTTTATCCCGTCGGCTTCGACCCGGCGAAGAAGTATCCGGTCCATATGGATATCTACGGCGGGCCTGACACACCGGAGGTCGTGGACCGCTATGCCGGACCTGCCCGCTATATGTGGTATGCCTCCAATGGAATCATCGAAGTGGTGGCTGACTGCAGGGACTCCGGCCACAACGGACGGGCCGGTCTCGACCAGGTTTACGGCCATCTGTCCGATCTAGAGGTAAGGGACTTTGTGGAGTGGGCGGAGTACCTGAAGAAACTGCCGTATGTCAATGGGGACAAGATCGGGGTTGAAGGTTTCTCGTTCGGAGGCACGATGACGGCATTGCTGGTGATGAACCATCCGGATGCCTTCCACTATGGGATAGCGGGCGGAGGTGTCTATGAGTGGGCCCTTTATGACACCCATTATACCGAAAGGTTCATGAATACTCCGCAGAACAATCCTGAGGGATATGAGAAGACCAGGGTGACTGCATCAGCTGCCAACTATCCTGTCACCGAGAAGAATTACGATGGTTCGGTGATGCTCAAGATAACTCACGGCACCGGAGACGACAATGTGCATTTCCAGAATACCTTGAAGCTGGTTGACGCTCTCCAGAAGGCCGGCAAGAAATTCGAGTTTATGGTATATCCCGACGGTATGCACGGCTATCGTGGCTACCAGGGAAAGCACTTCAATGAGGCGAACCAAGCGTTCTGGCTTAAGTATTTGAAAGACGAATGATGCGTAAATTCCTGAATATCATTTTATTCTCCGTTTCGTTGCTGATGGCTCTGCCAGTTGTCGCACAGCAGGTGACACGGAGCGAGCAGGTCCCCGGCCTGAGGCCGTACAAGGTTGACCTTCCCTTGATGACAAGCGCCGAGAAGGACTCGGTCAGGATGGTTGCCGACCTTTGGAAGAAGTATGTGGCGTCTTTCACGACCGCATCGGTTTCCAAGGAGGAAAGGAGGTCTATGTGGATGGACGGAACCCCTGATTATCTGCTTGAGTTCGACGACGGCAACCTCCTGTATGCCTCGTTCCGCGAGGACAGGATACTGGATATCCGCAAGATCGGCCGGGGGACTTACGAAATAATCGCAATGACTAAAAGCAGGCTGCCGGGAGAGGAATATGCGGACTGGGTGGAAAGTGTTTTCCGGGTCTGCGCGATGGCTGTGGCGGAACCGGCCGAAGGTGCATTGGAAAATCCTTTCCGTCTTTGCAACTGGCTCGACGCTTCCATTCCGACCCTTGCCAAGTTGTCCACCGGCAAGATAGAATATTACTGCGACAAAGGATGTATCCCGGACAAGAAGGTCGTCCAGTCCGAAATCCAGTACCTGGAAGGATTCCTCGAGGAGTATTCGATCGGTTTTGACACTCCGGTACGCTATGTCGTGGCTCCCGACCCTGACCGCTGTGAAAGGCTTTCCGGGTTCCTCTTCAATGCCTATTCCAATCCTCTGATGGCCACCGTGAACGCCAAGGTTACTTCACCGGGCTTCTACGGACGCACATTCGGACCTGATACCGTGATGTCCAACTATTTCGATGACAGGCACAGCGTAGGTCTCCTGTTGATGCGCGCGGGTTATCCTGCCGCCCTGCAGATGATGCAGGAAGGAGTTGCTTCCTACCACGGCGGCTATATGACCTGTTCATACAAGGACCTCAAGGCGAGCCTGCAGAGGTTCCTGAAGGACAATCCCGGTCTGGATATGGCTGATGAGGACGGTTTCTACGACACCATAATCCCACTCCTGAAGGGTGGGAAGCCATATCTGGCCGTGGCACCTCTCGAGGGCATACTAGGTGCCCTGCTGGTGGAACACGCCCTGGAACTCGAAGGTCCTGCGATGGTCCGCAGCTTGCTGGAGTGCAAGAAATATCCTGACCTCTTTGCCGTTTTCGGTGTAGAGGCCAGGAATATAAACCAATACGTCAGGATGCTCCTGTAACTTAGGAGATGAACTGGTCCTTGAACCGGGCGAGCTTAGCATCGGCGTCTTCGCCCTTGGCTCCGAAGTAGAACTTTATCTTCGGCTCGGTACCCGAAGGACGCACGGTCACTACGTCTCCGTCTTCGTCGAAATACTGCAGGACGTTGCTCTTAGGCAGGCCGGTTTCTTCCGGCTTGTCGTAATCCACGACCTTGACGACCGGCGAGCCGGCGAGGTCCTTGGCTGGATTGCTCCTCATCTTGTCCATAATGCCCTGGATCTCTTCCGCTCCGGATTTGCCGGTGCGCACAAGGTAGACCATACTTTCCTTGCGGTATCCGAATTCCTTGTAGATCCTCTGCATAAGCTGGTATAGGGTGAGTCCCTGGTCAGCCGCCCAGGCAGCGCATTCGGCCACCATCATACAGGCGATAGGTGCATCCTTGTCGCGTACGAATTCGCCGATGTTGAAGCCGTAGCTCTCTTCGCCGCCGCAGATGAATTCTCCCTTTCCTTCGTTGTTCCTGACTATCTCTCCGATCCACTTGAAACCGGTAAGTACGTCATAGCACTTGACTCCGAATCCCTTGCAGATATCTGCGATAAGTTCTGTGGTCACTATGGTCTTGACGCAGTACTTGGTCGGGTCGAGTTTTCCGAGTTCCTTCCAGCGGGTGAGGATGTAATAGGTCAGCAGGGAGGCGGTCTGGTTCCCGTTGAACTGGACCATCTTGCCCTCGTCGTCCCTTACGGCGATCCCAAGGCGGTCTGCGTCCGGATCGGAAGCCATCACGATGTCGGCACCTTTCCGGTCAGCCATTTCCAAGGCCATCTTCATCGCAGCCGGTTCCTCTGGGTTGGGAGACACGACCGTAGGGAAGTCCCCGTCACTGATATCCTGCTCCGGAACGTGTATCACGTTGCTGAAACCCATACGCTTGAGGCACTCGGGCACGATACGGACACCGCAGCCGTGGAGAGGAGTATACACGATCTTGATGTCGCTGTGCCTCTCCCTTGCCTCCGGGCTCAGGGTAAGTGAAAGGATGTCATTGATGTAGGCTTCGTCCACATCCTTTCCCATCAGTTCGACCTCCCCGCAGTGCTCGCCTCTGACGAAACGGACCTGGGAAGGTTCGGTGACCCTCGATACTTCTTCGATTATCTCCTTGTCGGTCGGAGGGACTATCTGTGCTCCGTCGGACCAGTAGACCTTGTAGCCGTTGTATTCCTTCGGGTTGTGTGATGCGGTCACCATGACTCCGGCGACTGCTCCCTTCTTGCGGATGGAATAGCTGAGCTCCGGCGTAGGCCTGATGTTGTCGAATATGAATACGTGCAGGCCGTTGGCACTCAGGATGTCTGCCGTGATCTTGGCGAACATCTTGGAATTGTTGCGGCTGTCGTATGAGATGCAGACGCGTATGTCGTCTCCCTTGACTTTCTTGAGAATGTAGTTGGCAAGACCCTGGGTGGCCATTCCGACCGTATATCTGTTCATCCTGTTGGTACCTACGCCCATCAGTCCGCGCAGTCCGCCGGTGCCGAATTCAAGTGTCTTGTAGAATGCGTCCTCGAAACCTGCCGGATCGTTGTTCCTCAGTTCGAGGACCTTCATCTTGGTCTCGGGATCGAAATCTCCATCCAGCCACTTTTTCGCGGTTGCGATATAGTCTTGTGCCATAAGTCTAGAAATTCAGGGCGATTCCCACTCCGCACTGGCCGGCTACCCAGTTGAGGCGCTTCTTGCCGATGGTCTTCAGGACTATGCCAGCCGATACTGCCGAGCAGCCCAGGGATGTCGCTCCTGCTCCCAAAAGGTATAATCCGGCAACCGAAGGATCATTCTCCATCGCTGCTTCCCAGTCGCCTTCATATCCGGCGTCCTGCATCTTGACTGCTGCGGCGACGATTCCGGCAAAGCCTACACCGATACCGACGATACCGCCGGCAATCAATTTCTTACCGGCCTTGAACTGCTTCCGGGCTCCGATGACAGTCTGCTCATAGATGTCATTGCCGACAAGGTCGACCAGAGCCTTGTCCGAAAGGACTTTCCCTTGCGGGTCCACGATGTTGGCGCCTTTACGGGCATACTGTGCATTAGCGTTCTGTGCCAGGCACATAAGAGCGGCGACGAGGCCGCACAGAATCAAAAATCTCTTCATATGCGTTAAAGAATTAGTTTCCTTCTAACAAAGTTAATCTTTTTTCGGTTTATCTGCAAAAGCAACTGATTCCTTCAAATTGATTACCTTTGTGTCAATATGGATAGTTTCGAACAATTCATTGTCGCCAATGCGGATGCGGATACTGCGCGTCTGCTGCTCTCCAACAAGCAGTGGCCGAGGCCTGAGGATCAAAGGCTTTCTGACATCCCTGTCAAGTATTTGGCAGTCAATACTATAGATGCGCGCAACAAGCTTCGCAAGAAAGTCCCGGAATGGTATTCCAGGACTGGCCTGGTTTATCCTACCACCCTCTGTGCTGAGCAGTGCAGTTCTTCCGCTACGGCCAGGTACAAGGCTTCGGTAGCACGCAGGATCGCAGGGCTTTCCGGAGGGAATGGGTCCGGGATAGCCGATCTTACGGGTGGCCTGGGCATAGATTCCTGGGCTTTCTCGGAGTGTTTCGACAAAGTCCTCTACAATGAGGCCGATCCAGCCCTCGCTGCCGCTGCAAGCCACAATTTCGAGGTCCTAGGTGCGCGTAACATCCGCGTCCTGAACCAGGAAACTTCGCCGACGACACTTTCCCGTATTCTCGGAGACTTCCATCCCGATGTCATATTCCTGGATCCGGCGAGGAGGTCGTCTGCCGGGAAGAAGGTGTTCCTGCTGGAAGACTGCCGCCCGGATGTGCTTGCGCTTCTTCCGGGACTCCTTTCCGTTTGCAGACATCTGCTGCTGAAGCTTTCCCCGATGGCTGATATCCAGCTGGTCACAGAACGTCTTAACAGGACTTATGAGAGATTCCTGGAAAGGGGAGACGGATCAGGATGGAACGGAAGGTGGGTGAGGGAAGTCCACGTGGTCTCTTCGGGAGGGGAGTGCAAGGAACTCCTGGTGTGGATGGACAGGGACTGGAATGACGGTTATTCGCTGATATGCAGGGAGGATGGTGAGACCTTGGAATTCACACCCTCCGAGGTTGCCGGCTCTTCGGCCAAGTATCCTGATTCGACTTATGTGCGCTATCTGTTCGAGCCTGGCAAGTCCTTGACCAAGGCTGCAGTGTTCAATGCCCTGTGCGGGAGGTTCGGTCTGGTGAAGCTGGCGCGTTTCACGCATCTCTATACGTTCCCGGAAGTGGTGACCGGCGATGAGGCGCTCCTTAGGGCCCGGGAATTGATGAAGTTCGGGAAACTCTTCAGTGTAAAGGAGTTGCTTCCCCTGAAGCGGTCTTCGATGAAAGAGTTATCCCGGAAGTATCCCCGGTCGGAGGTTACGGCCAGGAACATCCAGCTGACGAGCGAGGAACTGCGTAGGAAGATGGGAACAGGCTCCGGTGACGACGCCCATATCTTCGGAGTCAGGATAGAGACTCCTTACGATTCGGGGAATTATCTGATCGTCTGTGAAAGGATGCCGGACGGAGAGCAGAGGGCATAAAAAAAGGGAAAGCTTGGCACATCGCACCGCTACGACCTCCTACCCTTGCTGCCTTCCGGCCCTGGGGGAATTCAGAGGGAGCTGGTCGTGTACGACTTTCCCTAGGCTGCAAATATACTACTTTTCGTTGAAACTGTCAAATATGAAGGGAAGGATGTCATCTACCTTCCCGAACTTCCAGGTCTTCCTGGTTCCGTACATAATGACGCTCAGCGGCCTTTTCCCGGCAGTCTGGTATTCGGCCATGACCTGACGGCATCCACCGCACGGGGTGCAAGGGGTTTCGGCAAGGCTGAAACCGAAGCCGCCCACTATGGCCAGGGTCGTCATCGGTACGCCCGGATAAGCAGCTCCTGCCGCGAACATAGCCGTCCTTTCAGCGCAGAGTCCTGAAGGGTAGGCTGCGTTTTCCTGATTGGCACCTTTGACTATCGTGCCGTCTTCCAGACGTACGGCTGCACCTACATTGAATGTCGAATACGGGGCGTAGGAACCCTTCTGCGCTTCGATGGCTGCCTTTACGACTTCCTGGTCCTGGGGATCCATCTCTTCAAGTGAAGAATATTCGGTGAAATCGATGTTTAGTGTTACGTTCTTCATTGGCGGGTATTCTTGTGTCCGATTCCCAAATTTAGTAAAAAATGTACAAAATACATTGATGTTGATTAACTTTGCGTCCGTATGAAAGTATGCGTAGGTCTTTCGGGAGGAGTCGACTCCAGCGTCGCCGCCTTGCTGCTCAAGCAGCAGGGGTATGACGTGTTCGCTATGTTCATGCAGAACTGGCACGATGCCGACGCTACCCTGCACGGAGACTGCGAGTGGGAAGAGGACCGCTTCGTGGCAGAGATGGTGGCCAGGAAGATAGGGATACCGTTCTATTTCGTGGACCTTTCTGAGGAATACCGCCAGCGGGTCGTGGACTATATGTTCGATGAATACGGGCGCGGACGGACGCCCAACCCGGATGTCCTGTGCAACAGGGAGATCAAGTTCGACGCTTTCATCAAGGCGGCGGAGAGGATGGGAGCGGATATGGTCGCGACAGGACATTATTGCCGGAGGGAACCCCTGCTTGATGACGAGGGCGCCCAGGTAGTAACGGACGGGCGGCCGCAGTGGCGCATACTCGAAGGTGTGGACCCGAACAAGGACCAGAGTTATTTCCTCTGCCAGCTGACGCAGGAGCAGCTCTCGAAGGCCCTTTTCCCAATAGGCGAGCTGACCAAGCCCCAGGTGCGGGAGATCGCAAGCAGGGCGGACCTGCCTTCAGCAGACAAGAAAGATTCCCAGGGGATATGCTTTGTCGGCAAGGTGGACCTTCCTACTTTCCTCAAGCAGAAACTGAAGCCGTCAGATGGAGATGTCGTCGAAGTATATGACGCCTACTACTCCCGGAGCGGGCATTATACCTTCGTCCACGATACCCTGGCTTCCATTCTGGAAGTCCCGGGAGAGCCGAATATGATTGCAGGGTATTCGTCGGAAGATTCAGGCGGGGAGGCTTTCAACAACAGGAGACTCTCCGGATCCGCGGCGAACATATATTCTCCGGAAAAGATTGCGGCGATAAGCGACACCGACCTTGAAAGGCTCTCAGAGCCCCTTGACTACAGTGACATCAGGTTCGAGACCGAGACCTATCGTTCCGGAAGGAAGCACTTGAAGAAGACCCGTTACAAGGAAAACCCTTTCGGGAAGATCGTGGGCCGGCACGATGGCGCTCAGTTCTATACGGTAGGGCAGAGGAAGGGACTGAACATCGGAGGCCATAAGGAATCCTTGTTCGTGCTGGCTACCGACGTGAAGGAAAACATAATCTACGTCGGCGAGGGACATACCCACAAGGGCCTTTCCCGCAGCTGTCTGAAGATAGACTCGCAGGATATACATTGGATCAGGCCTGACCTCGCGATGGATGATGGATCTGTCCGTCGCTACCGGGTCCGGGTGCGTTACCGTCAGCCGCTCCAGGATGCGTGGCTGATCAAACGCCCTTCCGGGCTGTATATACTGTTCGATTCTCCGCAGAGGGGATTGTCCGGCGGCCAGTTCGCTGCCTGGTATGATCCGTCCGGCGAGATGCTGGGCTCAGGAGTCTATTAGTAATAGATAATCTCGTATGGCTTGTAGGTCTCTGTAGGAAAGACCATATCGAAACTTGCCCCAGCGGCTATCGAGACGATACCCATCCCTCCGTTGACATTGTTCGGAAGCATCGTAGGCTCGACTATCGGGTCGACATCGAAACCGTAGCACATCATATTGTTGATAGCTCTCAGATAGTTGTAGAAACTACGGTCGAAACTGTTGAATACCAATGAGAACGACCTGTCCAACTGGACCAGGTCCGTGTCCGGATAGAAGTCGTGGAACCCCCTGAAAACGTATGTCGGTAAATATAGCTTGACAGTGGCTTCTCCGTCCTTGAACATCTTGTCCGAGAAGCAATGAGTGCTGTTTACAGGTAACAGGTCCTCGAAGATATTGCCGATGCCGGAGGAATATCCATCCTCCAGGATAAGGTCGTGGAAGGTTTCGTAGTCCAGCCTCCCAGAGCTTTGCAGCGTTTCCGTTATCTCATCATCGGAGAAAAGCTTCGTGACGGTGCTGATCACGGCATCGAGAGTGAAATAGCTGTCAGTTCCCTTGACATCCTTGAGCCGTATGGTGAATTCGACATACTCCTGCTCATAGGTGTCCGTGCCGTCTATGTCCTGGTATGACCATTTCTTGACCACGGTCACGGTATCTACGGAGACTATCGTCCCCGGCTGAGGGACCTCCAGCTCGGTCCAGGCCTTGAGGTCTCCCTTGGATGCCTCGAGCCTTATGTCGTCTCCGGGCTTGAATCTGGCAGGGAACCGGTATTCAGTGTAGCGGTTCTTTATCGGGGCGAGGATGATTCCCTGAGTTACAGGGTCGTACTGTCTCTCGTAACCTGGGTGTACCTTGGATGCCTGGATGCGTTCTCCGTTCACGTAGCAGTAAACAGCCGCATCCGGAAGGGAATCAGTCTTATCCGGATAGCTCATAGAGAGGAATACGGAATGGACGCTGTCGACGGTCGAAAGATTGCCGAGCAGGGTGATCTTCCCATCGTTGAGGTCGTACTCGTATCTGATGGTATTCTGGCAGGCAGCCAGCAACAGCAGGGCTGCAGTCAAGGTCATTGTAAGGATTCTTTTCATAGCTTGTCAGAAATTACGGGTCCAACTGATTGACGGTAGTAACGGAAGAATCGTTATCTTCTTCATTTTCAAACTCGTACCGATGTAGTTGCCGTCCTTGTCGTAGTCCGGACCGTAGTCCATGAATACGAAGTTCGGATTCATCTGGTTGTAGACGTTGTAGACGCTCAGGTTCAGGATGCTTTCACCGTGACGCCGCTGACTGTGATGGCTGAAGCCTATGTTGAGCCTGTGGCTCGGAGGGATACGGAAGTTGTTGCGGTGATCCACGTACTGGGCGCTGTTGACCCATCCGTCCGGCATCAGGACGCTCACTTCGCGGACAGGTACCGTGGTCGTTCCTCCTGTAGCGAATGACCAGGCGGCATCGACTCCCCATCTCTTGTTGAAACGATGGTCGACGCTCAGGTCTATGCTGTGCCTCCGGTCGTATTTGTAAGGGAAGCGTTCGCCGTTGTTGATGGCTCCGTCCGGGAATATGCGGTCGGACTTGGCAAGGGTGTATGCGAGCCATCCCGTGGTCTTTCCGGTGGTTTTCTGTATCAGCAATTCAACGCCCCTGGCGGTGCCTTTTCCCATTTCCACCCTGTTCTCCCAACCATCCGAAGTGCCGAGCATCAATGTTCCGTCCTTGTATTCAAGGATGTTGTCCATATTCTTCAGGTAACCTTCCAGGGAGAATTCCCAGCCCTTGATGCGGTCGTAGTAAGCGCCCACGGAGAACTGGTCGGAGGTTACCGGGCGGATATCCTTCGTGATAGGGACCCAGAGGTCCACAGGGAGGGATATCTGGGCAGAACTGAGCAGATGGACGTATTGGGCCATCCTGGCGTATCCTGCCTTGAAAGACAGGCCTATGTTGGTGGATACCTTGGCGGACACCCTTGGCTGGAGGCTCCAGTAGGTGCGTCCTTCCGTGTTGAACATCGACAGATGGGCGCCCGGGTTCACGGTGAGATGGGAGCCGATATTGAAATCGTCTTCCATATAGAACGAGAGCTCGTTACCCCTGTATATCTTCTTGGGATCGCCGAAATGGAGGGTGGTATCTACCTGGATGTTCTTTCCCTGGATCTCCCTGTCCACGGCGGACATCCTCTCGGGGATGAAAGTGTGCCGGATGAATTCGGTTCCGAACTTGACCAGGTGGCGGGGGGAAGGATTATAGTCAAAGTCTATCCTGGCGCTCAGGTCCCGGATTCCAGAACGGTAGTCGAGGTGATACTGGTTGACTGACTTTATCCCGTTCCTGATTTCGGTCTCCCGGGCTCCTGCGGTCATCACCATCTTGTACCTGTTGTATGATACCGTGGTGTTGGCGAACAGCTTGCTGTTGAACACGTGGTTCCACCTTGCCGATCCGACGGTGTTTCCCCAGAAAACTCCGACATCCGTCCTGCTCTGGTTCTTGACGTATTCAGCTTGAGAACCGATGTATTCCGTGCCTTCGCCGTTCCAATTCTCTTCGTAGACGAACCGGTCCCTGCCGTGATAGGCCCCGAAATAGAAGCGGTCCTTGTCGCTCAGGCGCCAGGTGACCTTGCCGTTCAGGTCGTAGAAATAGTAATTGGCGTATGAATCCTTGAGCAATGTCTTGATAATAGGGCTGTACAGCAGGGTGTGCATACCCCTGGCGCTGACTGAATATGAAAGCTTGTCCTTGATTATCGGGCCCTCCAGGTGGAACTTGTCACTGATAAGGCCGACGCTGACGGTGCCGTGCGTCTCTTTCATATTGCCGTCGTTTGTGCGTATGTCCACGATGC
>JAGDBQ010000125.1 GCA_017958985.1 Bacteroidales bacterium | reverse complement strand
TTGGCGAACCGTGCGGCTTCAACTTCTTCGGCCACCTCGGTATATCTCGAGAACAAATCCTCTTCAAAGGTGAGCCTGAGCCTGTCCGTCTTCGCCGACGACGGGATCCTGCCACCTTCCTCGCCTTCCCTGGTGGATTTCGCCAAGGCATCGTTCCGCCCTTTCTCGGGCAGCGATGATGAACACGGCGGCGAGGTGTTCAGAGGCCGTCTGGCCGGCCGCGACGCTGAAAAGGTCGCTTCCGATCCGAAGATGGTGGCGGTGGTCGCCTTCCCTGGATTTGCGGAAGATGTCTATGCCGGAAAGGTCGGTGCTGACGGAAGCGTACGTCTGCAGACCGTCAATGTCTACGGAAAACGGGACCTGGTCAGCGAAATCATCGGCCAAGGGAACGACCTGGACTGCCATCTCGAGATCGACTATCCTTTCATAGGTCTGGAGTCGAAGGATATACCGGCATTGAAGCTTTCCCAGGCCTTGCAGCCTGCGCTTTCCCGTAGGAACCGCCTGGTCCGGAGCGAGAGGTCCGATCCCGCCGATACCCTTTACGAGTATATGCCCAAGCGCGAGAGCCTTCTGCTGGCCGATGCCAACTGCACCGTTTACCACCTGGACGACTACACGCGCTTTACCACCATCGCCGAGACCATCTTCGAGATCATCCCGGGAATACGGCTCCGCAAGGACAAGGCCGGGGAGCCCCAGATGCAGCTTGCGCTTCACGGTACTCCCAGCGACAAGCCTCAGTATACCGGGAATGTCCTGACTCTGATAGACGGGGTCCCGGTGAAGAGCATAAGGGCCCTTCTGGAATTCGACCCGATGCTCGTCAGCGACATCCTCGTGTACCCGTATTCATATATGATGGGCAGGGTCAGTTTCAACGGTGTCGTGGATTTCGTAACCAAGAAAGGGGATATCTCTTCCTTCAGGTTCGATCCGGACGTCCGCATCATCGACTGGCAGGGAGTCTGCTATCCGGTGGCATATACCCGCCCTGTAAGGGATAACGGAGGGGACGATCTCAGGAATACCCTCTACTGGCATCCGGTCATCACCCTAGAGCCTGGTGAAAGGCTTAAGGTAGATGTCCTTACGCCGTCCTACCAGGGTATATTCAGGGTGGTCGCCGAAGGAATATCCTACGACGGGAACCCGGTATATTCAGAGACTGGTTTCGAAGTCCGTTGAGGCGGACTATCCGCAGTAGAAATACCTGTTTACGAGCACGCGGAGCCTGTCCTTGTCCGACAAGGCTTCTGCGAGCAGGCCACGGTCGTGGAATGCCCTCAGGGACTTGACTATGCCGTCAATCATACGCGGAGGGAATACACCGTCAGCTTCGAAGACGGACCTGGCTTTCTCGAGGCAGTCGGCTGATTCTTCACAGCAGGAAGGAAGGGCGTCGAGCCTCAGGTCTTCGCTGCTCTTGTGGATATCCAGTCCTACGTACTTGTCCCTGGCGATCCCGAGAGCCTTGTCCTCGTCCATCGTAAGTCCGTACCTGCAGGCGACGCACAGGCCTGCCATAAGCTGATAGATGTCCGCCGAACTGTCAGGGGAGCGCATCTCGACGGTCTGCTTCGCCGTAGCATCGATCCTGGAAGGCTTCTCAAGCGGATTGGCTGCCGAGCACATGCTCTTCCCGTTGGTCCACCCCAGAGGGACTCTGACCAAGGCAGACCTGTTGCAGTCGCCCCAGCAAATGTTGGTAGGAGCCTCCTGATGAGGCACGAGCCTGAAATATGAAGTAGGGTTCTTGTTGCCGAACGCGGTGATGGCAGGAGCAAGTTCCATCATTCCCGCGATGGCCCTCAGTGCGATGTCGGACAGTTTCCCGTCGCTCACCATCATATTCTTGCCGTCTTCGAGCATACGCATATGGATATGCATTCCGGAGCCGGCTTCTCCGACTATTATCTTTGGAGCGAAGGTTACGTCCAGACCATAGCGGGCCCCGAGGTTGCGGATCACCCACTTGGCCAGAAGTATCTGGTCTGCAGCCGTTTCTATCGGGCAAGGCAGGAATTCTATTTCATTCTGTTCGTAGGTCTTGCCGTCACGTGTGAAATTGCCCACTTCGCTGTGGCCGTACTTTATCAGGCCTCCGACCTTGGCCACATAGTCCATACATTCCGCCCTGAAGCCGTTCAGCTTGGCGAACGGTTCAGACTCGTGGTAGCCTCTCTGGTCGATGCCGGGGAACAGGGCCTCTTCCTCTGCGATGACGTAGTATTCCAGCTCTCCCATAGCCTCGAAGGTCATTCCGGTCCTGGCCCTGAATGATCCGGCTGCCGCGAGCACGGCATTGTACGGGTCGCACTCGAAGACTTCCCCGTCCTTGTCGAAGAAGCTGCAGAGCATCGAGAGGGTAGGGATCTCGTTGAATGGATCCACGAAAGCGGTCCTGAAACGCGGGATCACGTAAAGGTCGCTGCTTCCGGCTTCCACGAATGACGGGAAAAGGCTGGATCCATCCACCCTTTCACCCTGGCTGAGGATAGTCTCAAGGTATTCGAGGCTGTTTATGATGAAGTTCAGGGTCTTTACCCTTCCGTCTTCTGCAGGATACATGAAGTTCACCATCCGGATGCCGTTCGAGCGGATGAATCCGATGATGTCGTCCCTGGTGAAGTCTTCCTGTTTCTTGTGGAGGAATGACACCACTTTGTTCGGCGTCATTTCCAAATTCTTGTCTGTCATTGGTTCAGTGTTATTGGTCTTGTGTTTTGAGCAGTTCGGCGGCTTCGGTGACGGTCAGTGAGTCTTCGACGCTGAATCCTCCGGACCTGGTCCTGCAAAGCGAATCCAGATGCGCTCCGGTGCCGAGGGCTTCGCCCAGGTCCCGAGCAAACGCACGGATATATGTACCCTTGCTGCAAGTAATGCGGATGTCTGCGTGGGGCAGATGGAGGTCCGATGTGTCCACGACATTGATCCTTGGATTGGGACGCAGGCCGTCCGGAGATGTCTCCG
>JAGDBQ010000124.1 GCA_017958985.1 Bacteroidales bacterium | reverse complement strand
GCCTCATCGACTGCTTCGAAGGCCGCCGCATCAATCCAGGCCACGACCTGGAAGCCCTCTGGTTCATGATGAACCTTGGCCTCAGGCTCCATCGGCAGGATATCATCGACAAGAGTATGGAGATCGCCCTCCGCGTCATCGACTACGGCTGGGACAAGGAGTACGGAGGCATCTTCTACTTTATGGACCGCAAGGGCTGTCCACCCCAGGAACTGGAGTGGGACCAGAAGCTCTGGTGGGTGCACCTGGAGAGCGCCATCGCAATGATCAAGGGCTACCAGCTCACCGGCAACGAGAAAGCCCTCGAGTGGTTCCTGAAGCTGGACGAATACCTGTGGAAGAACTTCAGGGATCCCGAATACCCGGAGTGGTTCGGCTATCTGAACCGCCGCGGTGAGGTTCTGCTGCCCCTGAAGGGTGGAAAGTGGAAGGGCTGCTTCCACGTGCCCAGGGCTCTGTATCAGATAAGTTGCATCTTGGAAGATATTTCATTATGAGGGAAAAGGTAAGCGCACGGATAGTATTCCTCGCGGTGGTTGCCGCCATCGGCGGAATCCTTTTTGGATACGATACGGCCGTCATCTCGGGAACCACGGAAGTGGTGAAAGCCCAGTTCAACCTGTCGACAGGCGGTGAGGGCTGGTATGTGGGTTGTGCCCTTATCGGCTCCATATTGGGTGTCCTCGTGGCGGGAATGATGTCGGATTTCCTGGGCAGGAAGAAAACGATGCTGATTTCGGCCCTCCTGTTCTCCATCTCTGCCATCGGATGCGCCGTTTGCTCCGATTTCGCGCAGCTGGTCCTTTTCCGTATGGTTGGAGGTTTCGGCATCGGCATTGTCTCCATAGTTTCGCCCATCTACATCTCGGAAGTCTCTCCTGCCAAGGTGCGGGGAACAATGGTCAGCTTATACCAGCTGTTCATCACGATCGGTTTCCTGCTGGCCTATCTGATGAATTTCATCATCCTGAAGGCTGCCGCACTGGATGCTACGGACCCGGAACTGGGCAAGGCTATGTTCAATCAGGAATACTGGAGGGGTATGCTTGGATGTGAGGCTATTCCGGACCTGCTGTTCCTGGTACTCATATTCTTCATTCCGGAAAGCCCTCGCTGGCTGGCGGTACGCGGAGAACGGAAAGACAAAAGCGAAGAATGGAAGGCCCTGCGTGAACCTGGCATACTGAAGGCTGTCCTCATCGGCTGCGCCATAGCCATCCTGGGCCAGTTCATGGGCGTGAATGCCGTCCTTTACTATGGTCCGAAGATCTTTTCGGATGCGGGGTTCGAAGATCCTCTCTTCTCAACGGTGCTTGTCGGTGTCGTGAATATGCTGACCACAGTCATCGCCCTTGCCATCATCGACAAGGTAGGCCGGAAGCAATTGGTGTGGTGGGGTGTCGGAGGTATGATCTTCTGCTTGCTGATGATCGGCCTGTATTTCCTGCCGTTCACGGATCTTCCCGAATGGTTCATGCTCACATTCTTCCTGCTGTATGTATTCTGCACGGCCATTTCCATCAGTGCGGTCGTGTTCGTCCTGTTGAGCGAGATGTATCCGAACCGGGTGCGGGGCCTTGCTATGTCCATCGCCGGATTCGCACTCTGGATCGGCACTTATCTGATCGGGCAGCTGACGCCCTGGATGCTCGAGACGCTTACTCCGGCCGGCACTTTCTTCCTGTTCGCTTTCATGTGCATCCCTTACCTGCTTATAATGTACAAGTGCGTGCCTGAAACGACCGGTAAGACCTTGGAAGATATCGAGGAATATTGGAGAAGGAAATAACCACCTATGCGACTGGAATTCCACCATCCGTTGGACGGCTATTACAAAGGCACCCGCTTTGACAGAAGCGGGATATTCAAGTCGCTGATATTCGGGGGAGTGGAACTATGCGCTCCCTGGTTCGAGCACTATTCACCCCTGATGCACGACGCCGTACTCGGTCCTGCGGAGGAGTTCTCCCTGATGCCGTTGGGTCAGTATTGGCTGAAACCGGGTGTCGGCCTTCTGGCTCCCACACCTGAGCCATATGACCGTTTCAAACCGTACACCGTCGTAGATCCCGGTCGCTGGGATTTCGAGGAGCTGGGAACTACCACCATCTTCCGCCATACTCTTGACGGTTGTTACACTTATGCGAAAGAAATCCGGATAGTCTCGGATTGTGCCTTTGAGATCGGCCATTCACTGAATGTGCAGATTCCCTGGGACGGAACGGTGTACAACCATAATTTTTTCACGATGGGGAAGATGGAGACCGGGCCTTCCCGAAGGATCGACTTCCCGTTCCGGCCCGAGGGAACCTGGCGTGCTGCCTATGATTCCGTAGCTTTTACGGAAAGTGGAATCCGTTTTTCCAGGAAACTCAGGGAAGGAGAGTCTGTCTATTCCGGCAATATCCATCAGGCAGGCGAAACCGGTATGCCTTATGAGATTACCCTTCACGAAGGACCTCTGTCCATAAACATCAGGGGAGATGTCCCTGTATCCCATTCTGTCTTCTGGGCCAATCATCGGATTGCGTGTGTGGAGCCATACAACCTGCTTAAAGCTGCCCCCGGTGAAACGCTTCGATGGACCATCCGCTATCAATTGAACCTTTTGGAAAAATGAAAAGATTATTGTCGGTATTCTTTATCCTGAGTGGTGTACTGGCGAACGCCCAGGTTTTCAACCGAGCCCCGCTGGAGCCTTCCCGGTATGCGAACCTTCCCCTCGGTACCGTCCGGGCTGACGGCTGGTTGCAGGAACAGCTTGAACGGCAGGCTGCAGGACTTACGGGCAACCTCGACAAGGTTTATCCGGAGGTTGTGGGACAGGACAACGCCTGGCTGGGTGGCGATGGCGACGCATGGGAGCGAGGCCCCTACTGGTTGGACGGCTTGCTGC
This sequence comes from Bacteroidales bacterium, assembly GCA_017958985.1. GTDB lineage: Bacteria > Bacteroidota > Bacteroidia > Bacteroidales > UBA932 > Cryptobacteroides. Next base: position 3,753 of record JAGDBQ010000124.1, on the reverse strand, counting down.
CATTGGCTTATATTCTTCAGGATCAGTCGCTTATAGACAAGGCTCAGACTTGGGTGGAGGCTATCTTGGCATCCCAACAGCCGGATGGTTATATGGGGCCGTCTACGGACCACCCCTTTGTCTATGGCCTGCAAAGAGGACAGACCCACGACTGGTGGCCCAAGATGGTGGTCCTGAAGATTATCCGCCAATACTACGAAGCGACGGAGGATTCCCGCGCTTTGTCATTCTTGAAAGCCTACTTCCGTTATCAAGCGGCCCATCTGGGGGAAACACCACTTGATCATTGGACCGACTGGGGCAGATGGCGTGGTGCGGACAACTTGGATGTAGCCTACTGGCTTTATAATCTGACCGGAGAGTCGTGGCTGCTCGAATTGGGAGAGCGGCTCCATTCGCAGACGACGGACTGGACGTCCCTGTTCCTGTCCGGCGACATTTTTGTCCGGCAGGGGAGCGTACATTGTGTCAACCTTGCCCAAGGATTCAAAGCACCCCTGGTCTGGTGGCAGTATTCTCACGACGAGTCTGACCGGGAAGCGCCCTCTGTGGCCGCCCGGACCATAAGCCATACCGTGGGCATTCCAAATGGACTGTGGGCAGGGGACGAAATGCTCCATTTCGGTTCTCCTTCCCGCGGCAGCGAGCTTTGCACGGCCGTGGAGATGATGTTTTCCCTGGAAACGATGCTCCGAATAAGCGGCGATGTCCGTTGGGCGGACTGGCTGGAGCGCGTAGCCTATAATGCCTTGCCCACGCAGGTCAATGACGATTATTCCGCCCGTCAGTACTTCCAGCAGACGAACCAGGTCGCCTGCACGAGAGAGTGGCGGCCCTTCTCTACGCCACACGACGATACGGACAACCTTTTCGGTACTCTGAACGGCTACCCTTGCTGCTTGTGCAATATGCACCAGGGATGGCCCAAGTTTGTCCAGAATCTCTGGTATTCATCAGCAGACGGCGGCCTGGCGGCTTTGGTCTATGCTCCCTCGACCGTTACGGCCAAAGTGGCGGGAGGTATCTCGGTGACGGTACGGGAAACGACGGATTATCCTTTTGACGGAACGGTGACATTCACAATCGAGTATCCCGACAGAGGTGTCCGAAAGGCCGGATTCCCGCTGTACTTGCGTATTCCTTCCTGGTGTGGGAATGCCTCGCTTGAATTGAACGGACAGCCTTTCGAGGCGAGTACGGGAAACGGTATCCTCGGCATAAACCGGGTTTGGAAGAAAGGAGACGTCCTTCGCATACAATTTCCGATGGACATCCGCACCGAGGAAGGCTGGGACAAGGCCTGGAGCATCCTACGCGGTCCTCTGGTCTATGCGCTCAAGATGCAGGAGGATTGGAAGTGGCTCGATTTCGAGGGCAAAGACCGTCATTATGGGAACGGTGCCTGGGAAGTTACCTCGGACAGTCCTTGGAACTATTGCCTGATGCGGGACAGTTTCCATACCGATTCCTGCGTGGTTGTCTCCCGTCCTGTAAAAGGCTATCCGTGGAACCTGGCGAATGCTCCGGTACATATTACCGTACCTGCGCGCACTCTTCCGCATTGGAAAGCGCAGAACGGATCGGTTGGAGAGATTCCGTATTGGACTGAGACCGGAGATGATACGGGTGAAGTCTGCCGGATCGAACTGATCCCATACGGTTGCACTACTCTCCGTATTGCAGCCTTCCCGACGCGTATCATCCCCTGGGATAAGGCGTTGCGGGAGGAGTTATTGTAAAAAAACCAATCCGTCGGATATGGATAAAAGGTTGCTGATACAATCGCTCACCAAGTTCCTGCTTGGCGCAGTCATCATCGGTTCGTTGCTGTTCCTCTCTGCGGGATCATTGCATTATTGGCAGGGATGGCTGCTGATGGGGATTCTCTTCATTCCTATGTTCTGCGCCGGATTGGTGATGATGGCAAAGAATCCGGAGCTTCTCCGGAAGCGGTTGAATGCAAAAGAAGAGGAGAAGGCCCAGAAAACGGTTGTAAAACTGAGCGGCCTGCTGTTCATCGCTGCTTTCATCGTGGCCGGGCTCAACTGGCGTTTTGGCTGGTGTGTGCTGCCGGACTGGGCAGTATGGGCATCGGCAGGCCTGTTTCTGGTCTGCTATCTGCTCTACGCCGAGGTCTTGCGGGAGAACACATACTTGTCCCGTACCATCGAGGTCCAGGATAATCAGAAGGTGATTGACACGGGGCTTTATGGAATCGTCCGGCATCCGATGTATATGGCCACGACAGTCCTGTTCCTGGCAATGACGCTGGTGCTTGCTTCGCCATATTCGTTCCTCATAATGTTGCTGTACATCCCGCTGGTAGCCGTTCGGATAAACAATGAGGAGATGGTCCTTGAAGAAGGGCTGGATGGCTACAAGGAGTACAAGGATAAGGTGAAGTACAGATTAATACCGTTCATCTGGTAAATATGGATATGCGTAAGTCATTATTGCGGATACTGTTTTTGAGCATACCGCTAAGTTTCACGGCCTGCGGCCTTTTCGATGATCAAAGTACCCCTTACGGATATGTCAAAAGCAGTATCCGGAAAATCAACAAATATGCCCTTTATGCCGATGGGGATTGGACCACTGAGCGTAAGTTATATCTCTCTGAAGCGAAATCCATCGACAATCTCGATGATGCACACAGGATAGTGAAAAGCGCGCTGGCATTAGCCGGAGGCAAGCATTCTACGCTGCTGGCCCCGGTGACCGATACTACTACGTACGAAGAACTAGTCCCTGAGGTCTATATGCTCGATGATGGGATTGCCTACGTGAAGCTCCCGGCTCACAGCGGTGTAATAGTAAGTGATGCCGTCTATACACACACTGTACTGGACTTCCTGCAGAGTCATACCGACGCTGCCGGGGTTGTCATCGACCTTCGCGACAACCATGGTGGGAATATGTATCCGATGATATCGGCCATAGCCCCGCTGCTCCCGGATGGGATACTCCTCAGTTTCAAGACACGCAAACTTTCTTCTCCGATCTCCCTGGATTTCGTGGTACGGTCTTCCGGACTGAACCCTGAGGAGATTTCCAAATTCCCGGATAATACGCCCGTAGCAATTCTTATCAATGACTGGACCGGGAGTTCAGGAGAGGCTACGCTCTTGTGCTTCCGAGGTTTGGATAATACCCGCACGTTCGGCATTCCAACGGCTGGTTATGCGAGCGCCAACCAGTCTTTCCCAATGGCAGACGGCTATACTCTCCTGATCACGATCGGATGCGACGTCGCCAGGACAGGGGAGGTCTTCTGTGACGACCCCATCGCTCCTGATGTCGAGACCCAGACGCCGCTGGAAGACGCGTTGGTGTGGATCCAGGGCAAGTAGGAATACATGCAAGATTCCGTACTATCGCGCATTTAATCGGAAAACGAAAGCGATGAAGATTCTGAGGACATTGTGTTTAGCGTCGCTGCTGGTCACAGGGCTGAGCGGATGTAACTGCAACGATAATCCGGAAGGTGACCTGAAGGGCATCAAACTGGAAGACTGGCCGTTGACGGACTGCTCGACAAGCACGAAACCCGCACGGGATCTCGTGGCCTACAAACTGCTTGGAGTTCCCTACAAATGGGAAGAAGACTGGTTGAGCGGAAGGGTCTATGTCATCAATCCGGATCTGTACTCGGAAAAAGCGCCCTTCTCCCTGAACGATTATCAGAGTAAGAATCTCTGCAGCGGGACTCACGATGCCTATATGAATCTCCTGGAGGGCAAGACGGACGTGATC
>JAGDBQ010000123.1 GCA_017958985.1 Bacteroidales bacterium | reverse complement strand
CTTGTAGCGTGGTGTAACCGGAAGCCCCTCGAAGCCATAGTCATTGGCAAGGGCAAGCCAGGCAAGCCTCTCCCCCACTTCCTTCTTGAAAGGAGGATGGATACAGTCGCGATGGCCGATGTCAGTGGTCGCGGCCACGCCGGAACGGGGCAGGAGGTCGGGAATCCTGTACTGCTGCTCGACCAGCAGCGGAAGTCCTTCCCCACAGGGATCGTCATAGCTGTAAGGAGCGATCTGCACCAGGTAATAAGGCATATCGGGATCCCCCCAGAGAGCACGCCATTCATTGACCATTGAGACCGTAATCGCCGGATAATCAGCGGCATTGACGAGGTTGGCCTCACCCTGGTACCAGATGAAACCGCGTGCAGCGAAACGGCGGAGAGGATAAATCATCCCGTTGAAAAGCTGGCCTGTGTGGACTTGCTCCCAATACAATGACTTGGAGAGGGACACGTCGATTCCCGGGGTATTCTCCAAAGCCTGGATGCTGAGCCAGGCCTCGATGGGCGTACCGCCCCAATCAGTGGCTATGAGGCCGATGGGCATATCCGGCATGAAACGGGAGAGCGTCTTGCCGAAATGGTAGGCGGTAGCACTGAAGTCCCGGAGCGTCCGGGGGGTACTGGCTTTCCAGGAACCGCGGCAATCCTCCTGAGGCGTGTCAGCATTGTTCCTCGCAACGGTAAACATCCTTACCAAAGGCGTCGAAGCAGCATCCTGGATGGTCTCATAAGCATTCTCCACCCGCTGGTGTTCCCATCCGCCGAGCGGCATCTCCATATTGGACTGGCCGCTGCATATCCATACTTCCCCTACGAATACATCCCGGAGCACCAGCTTGTCACCATCGCTTATCGTGATGGTGAAAGGGCCGCCACCCGAAACCGGAGTGGTCACCAGAACGCTCCATCTGCCGTCACTGTCCGGCCTGGCGGAGTACTTTTTCCCATCCCAGGAGGTCACAACGGTGACCTTGCTGCGGTCGGAAGAACCCCATAACTGTACTGAAGCGTCACGCTGCAGCACCATCCCATCCCCCAGAAGGCTGGGAAGCGTTATCCTGGCCGATGCCAGCATACAGCATAACAGGGCCGAAATCAATGCGATAGTCCTTCTCATCACTTGGATATAATGGCGAATGTCTGGGCAGGAAGTCCGAACCGGCCTCCGGAAACAGGCTGCATCTCCAGGCCGGAATGATAGGTTTGCAGGCTATACCCTTCGAAAGGAACCGGCAGTTCCAGGTCTATCTGATGACTTTCATCCCCAAAGTTGACGAAAGCCACGGAATATGAGCCATCCGGCAGCTGGGCAGCCACGGCCGCTACGTTCTCAGGCAAGGATCCACCCAGTTTCAGGATCTTGCTGCCCGCGGGGAAATGCCGGCACATCAGGCTCCAGGTATAGTACCAGGGCCGGACCTCTTCCTGTGAAGGATCTCCGAACACTTCAGCGCCGAGGATGTTCCACATTCCCCATAGCTTGATGTCTTCTATGCGGCCGGAATCGCCGTTGGAGTGCATAGCATCATCCAGCATCCAGGCTGCAGCAGCCGAAAAACCGGAATTCATCACGCTCATCAGGAGCAGCGGCATATCCAAGGCATAGAACTCATCATAAACCAGCATATTGCTATCCGATCCCTTGGTGAATGGATGACCTTCCACACGTTTCCAGTATTCCTGCGCGAGGGCAGAATCAGAAGGGTCCGAGAAATACTTGAAGCCTACCTCGCCCAGGATGACCGGCTTGTCCACCAGAGCCTTCAGCTTCTTGAGCGTCTCCTCGAACTCCCCGCTGCGCACATAGCGCTGCCCGGGATAGGCGTGCATATCGTATATGCCCACCTCCGGAACACTCTCCACCGTTGCCTTGAGCCAGCCAGCCGCATCGTACTCCGAGGCTGGATTCGTATAATCTATGACGGCATCCGGGCCGGCTATGTCCACTTTCCCCTTCAGGAGAGGATACTTGTCCATCTCGGCCTGGAAACGGCCGACCATCTCCTTCCAGAAAGCGAAATCTCCGTTGGTGGACGCCCAGTTCCCGTCCGGTTCGTTGAATATCACGAAGTGCTTGATGCAGGTGAAACCGTTTTCAGCCACCAGCCAGTTGAGATGCCTGACCGATGCCTCAACCCACTCCTGCGAGCCTTTCATCTCCCACGTGGGAGGGTTGTATTCCCCATATACCACCATTACGCCCCGGCTTTGGCAGTATTCCAGCAACTTCTTGATATTCTCCGAGTTGCGACCGTCGTCGAAACCCTTCCCCGTATAATAGGTGAAAGGGCTGTTGACCATACAGCGGACATACTGCGGCTGCATGAAATCAAGTCGCTCGTAGAGCGTATTCCAGTCTTCGTCCGAAATGGCGGCTCCCCACGGGATGGCCTCATCGTACGGGTCCCATTCCACGCCGTTGCCAAGATAGTGCGGATTGATAACCTCCTGCGTGACGGCAACCTTCACCGCCTTGTTGCAGGAAAGGAACAAAGCGGCCAACAGGACAAGGAATATGTAGCGAGCTTTCATCGTACCGTTATGTTTTGTGCCTGGATATACATCTTGGGAAGATCCTTGCAGAAATAGGTGTCAGACCGATCGTACATCGTCCTGAAACTCTCTTCGGACACGTGGCCCGGATACACGGAGAAATAATGGGATCCCTGTTCCAACGGGTCATATTTGTTGCGCCAGGTGACCAGCAGGCTCATCTTCCGGCCCGCCATCGGCGCAGCGATGTTGGTAATCCAGTAATCCGCCACCTTGAAGCCTTCCACGCCGGTTTCAGTCACTCCGGCCGGCTTTTTCTTATCAGTCGACAGCTTGGACAGAAGTTTCAGGTTACCCAGGAATATATCGTTCTTGATACCCTGGTAGCAATCCATTCCTATGAAGTCCACGTACCCGTCGCCCGGCCAGCGGAACAGGAAATCGCTCTCCTCTTTCTTGGAATCCATCTGGGGAGAGATGGCATAGATGAAATTGTGTACTCCGGCTTTTTTCAGATAATCGACAAAATACCGCCAGAGCCCCACGAATTCCTGTTCAGTGGTAGCGGATTTCCCCCACCAGCTCCAGGTTTGCGTATGTTCGTGGAAAGGACGGATAATGATCGGGATAGCCTTGCCGTCCGAACCCTTCAGGTTCCTGGCTACATCGGCCAGCTTGTCCAGCCATCCATTGAACTTCACCTGTGTGGCACTGCCGGTTTTCAGGATTTCCGCCGCTGCCTCCGATGTCTTGCCGGAATCCAGCCAGGCATAGTCTCCGGTGAGCGGATCGTTCAGATGCAAGCAAGCCGTAATGACCATTCCCCGGTCATAGGCCTCCTTCATCAGTTTGAGGCGCATTGCGTTCTCCGTTCCTTCGGTCTCGGACCTCTCGTCCATAAACGTGGACAGATCCAGGCTGTACACGGCCGGATAGTCACCGCATACATCCTTGGTGTCGGAACCGCCTTCAGTCCCGTACCACTTGCGACCGTACATCAGGTCGTCGTGATGACCGAACATCCAGCCTTTGTCCCGGATCGCCCACAGATTGGAATATAATGCCTTGGTCTCTGCGGTAGCATTCGCATCAGCCAGGCTCAGGACCACCTCTTCCTGAGGGTCCCCGTCATCCGGTTCGATCTTTTCCTTGCATCCGCAAAGCAGCGATACGAGCACCAGTGAAGCTAAGAGGAAAGTTTTCATTATTCTACGTTTACGTTTTCAGCCATTCTATACATAGGAGGAAGGTCTCCACAGAAATAAGTATCAGGTCGGCCGTACATCTGCCGGAAAGATTCTTCCGATGGATGTCCGGGATACACTGAAAAATACACATTCCCCTGCTCCAGGGGATCGAATTTGTTGCTCCAGGTCACGAGCATCGACATTTTCCGGCCGGCCATCGGGGCTGCGATGTTCTCGATCCAATAATCAGGGTTCTTGAAACCTTCCACGCCTATCTCGGTAACTCCCGCCGGCTTCATTTTCCGTTCGGAGACCGAGCGCAGACATTTGAGGTTATTCAGGAAAACCGTGTTGTTGATGCCAAGATAGCAGTCCATACCCATAAAGTCCACGTACTCGTCACCCGGCCAGCGATAGAGGAAATCGTCCTCCGTCTGCTTGGCGTTCATCGCGGGAGATATCGCGTAGATGAAAGTGTGTACTCCCCGCGATTTCATTCCGGACACCAGGAACTTCCACAAGCCGATGTATTCCTGGGCCGTGGTGCACTTGCTGCCCCACCAGCTCCAAGGATGCCCGTGTTCGTGGAAAGGACGCAGGATGATGGGTATCTGGACGCCGTCACTGCCCTTGAGGCTTTTGGCCAAGGCGGCCAGGTTGTCCAGCCAGCCGTTGAACTTGACGTTGGTCGGGCTTCCTTCCTTCAATATTTCTGCCGCCACCTGGTCGCTTGAATTGTCCCAGGAATCACCGCCGGTGAGAGGGTTGTTCAGGTGCATGCAGGCCATCACGACCATACCCCGGTCGTAGGCCTCCTTGATGGTACGCAGTTTCACAGGGTTCTCCTCCAGGGTCTGGAGAGGTACTTCCCGGCCGTCCATGAAAGAGGCGACATCAACCGCAAAGATGCCCGGATAATCCCCGCATACATCCTTGGTCTCGGACCGGCCTTCTTCATACTGCCATTTACGGCCGTTGATCAGGTCGTTCTGATGCCCGTATATCCACCCCTTGTCCCGGATAGCCCACAAGTTGGAATACAAGGCCTTGGTTGCAGGAGTGGCGTCAGGGTCGACCATCTTCAACTGTACGGTCTGGACCGGCTCGTCAGGGCCTGCAGGGCTGTCCCCCCCGCACGAGAGCGCGAGAGGGACAACTGCAAGCAGCAATATTGGAAGGATAAGCTTCCTCATCATTCAGCAGGAACCTGTTTCTCAAACACCATCACATACAGGAGAGGACTGTTCACGAAGCGGTCGTAATCGGTCCACTCGTAACTGTGGTCGTTGGAAGGAGCGTCGGCCAGAGGAAGGGCCAGGGCCATACAGCCTTCGGCCACATCCAGGGCACTCTTGCCCAGGAACTCATAGCTGCCAGGAAGCAGGATAGGTACATTGTATGTAACCACGCTGCTGATCCTGATGGTCACGGTTCCGCAAGGAGACTGGTCTGTGATGTCGTCAGGATTGAAGGTATAGGAAGTCTCGGTATGAGGCAGCCATCCGTACCACTGGGAGCAGTCGATGTTCACGGCCTCGCCGGCCTTCTTGCCCACATACATATAGTCCCAGTAACCGCCGTCAGCGCCCGGACCATAGAATACCGTACCGCTCAGGCTACCTTCCTGGGAAGGCGTGAAGGTGAGGATGTTGTCCTTTTCCTTGACATAGTTGCCGTTCCAGCACCAGGTCTTCGCGGTTGTCTGGTCCTTGGTGATGGCACCTGCGGCACCGCCATATACCCACTGCTCCTTCACCTTCCAGTCGCCTGGCAGGTCGAATACCGGAGCTGGTGCCGGAGGTTCGACGCTGTTCTTGCCTTCAGTACCTTCCGTCTTGGAAGCGGCAGGAATAGCATCAACAGGGGATACCAGTACGAAGAATATGCGCGGGCGCTTGACAAACTTGTCATAGTCGCTGTAGATATTGGTCCAGTCGTCCACACCCGAGAGGTTGAAGCCGAATGCGTTCTTCTCGACCGTAAGCACCTTGCCCTCATACACGGTGTAGTCTCCTGAAGGAAGGAACTGGCCCGTGGTGGTCTTGCCATTGGCATCGATGAAGGTAATGGTATTGTTCACGTAATCGCGTACCCAGGTGCTCTCACCGATAGGAATCTGGCGGAAGAACTTGTGCAGGTCGACATCGGTGTCCCCTTCCTTGTTCACAGCAGCCTTGAAGAGGCAGTTCCAGTGCTTGCCGTCAACACCGCCGTAGTGGATACACTTTCCGGAAGTATTGCCGTCGTCACGGATCTCCTCCAAGGTAAACTCCAGATAATCGTCATATTCGGCATTAGGACCATGTCCTTCGTCCATATACCAGCACCAGCTCTTGGTGGATGGCTCCATAAGTGCACCGCCACCCCACTCCGGGCCGGTACCGCCCCATACCATGCTGCTGGTAATGGCATAGCAGCCCAGCAGGGTTTCAGTAAACTCCGTCATATTGACGGTGTAGACACGGGACTTGCCGGTAGCCGATGTAACGGTGATGGTAGGTGCGCCTCCGGTGAAATCCAGCTTGCTTCCGCGCTGGACGGAAGAAGTAGCGTTATATGAAAGCTCGAGGATGGATACCTCGACGCTGGACATATCCGACACGAGGTTGGTGGCCAGCTGCACGTCGATGGTACCAGTGCTTTCATCCACATCGGTTACCTTGGCCAGACCGGCCTGCCCGGCGAATTTGATGTTCAGGATCTTGCGGTCCTGATTCCAACTGCCCTCCGCAATCTGGTCCCACGGATCCTTGGTGCAGGCGCTCAGTAACACAAGAGCGCCCATTGCGACAAATAATATACTGCGTTTCATGGTTACTTGATATTAGGGTTAAGGTCGGTCTCGGAGGCCGGAATCGGGTAGAATACGATATCGTCGTCAGAAGTAATGCCTTGCTCGGACAGTGCCTTCACGGTGTGCAGGGCACCGGTGCGACGCAAGTCATAGGTGATGTTGCCTTCAAAGGCAAGCTCATAGATGCGCTCCATTATCACCTGCTTGCGGAACTGGTCGACAGAGAGATTAGGAGGCAGGTTCTGCAGACCGGCACGGTTGCGGATGAAATTCACAAGCTCATATGCCTTGTCGGTAGGGCCGGCAGCCTCGGCATATACCAGGGCGATGTCGGAGAAACGCATCAGATAAGGCTTGGTGGAGGTCTTGTCTCCGGAGAACTTCGGATCCACGAACTTGCGGCAGAACGGATAGGTGGCGTCATTGCCCTTCTTGTAGGTCCATACCACATTTCCGGCGGCATCATATGCCTCGGTGCACATAAGCCAGTCCTTGCGGAGGTCTCCGTCCTCGAAGCTCTCGTAGAAGGCATCCTCCGTCTTGTACTCGCTCCATCCGTCGTGGGTAGGGATATACTCATCCTTGTCTCCCTGCTTCAGGTACACGGTACCGCCGGAGATGTAAGGGATGTACATCTTGGAGATCTTGGAATACTGTCCTTCGCCGTCACCTGTGCGGTCCATGCTCATAATGAATATGTGTTCAGGGCCGTCAGGATACTCGACATCGAATATATGCAACAGGTCCGGATCGAAGTGGTAAGTGGTCTGCGCAGGGTTGTCCACAACCTGTCCGGCATACTGGACTGCCTTGGAATAGTAATCATCCACGTTGAAGGTCATATCCCTGTACTGGGCTACTCCGTTTGCCTTGGCAGATGCCAGATAGAGGTAGCTCTTGGCCAGGAGACCCTGGGCGGCAGCCTTGTCCACGCGGCCGGTTTCAGGCTTGGCATAGTAAGGGAGCAGGCGGATTGCCTCTTCCAGGTCGGAAATGACGAAGTTCCAAAGCTCGTCCAATGACTCGGCAAGGCCAGCGGCGCTGTCTTCCAGGGTTGCGACCACCTTCTTGTGGATCGGAACGCGGCCGAAGTTGCGGGCCAGGTTGAAGTAGGAATATGCACGCATGAAATAGGCCTCTCCTGTGTAACGGTTGATCAGGTTCTGGTCCATATCCATTCCGGGCACATTCTCGATCACCGCATTGGCGCGGTTGATGGTGATGTAGGAGTACTTGAAGAAGTTGCCCAGGGCTACGTTCCTCTTGAAGTTCTCCGTGGTCCAGGAATCCAGGTCCTTGGTGCTGGCGGCTGCATCACCCTTCGGGTACAGCTCGTCGGTATTCATACCGCCAAGGAAAACGATGGCACGGGAGTACTCGATGTAGTTGATAGCATCGTATATGTACATAGTGGCAGCCTGTGCATCGGCCTCCGTCTTATAAAAACTCTCTTCCGAATAGAATCCGTAAGGTTTCTCATTCAGATCGCAAGCGGCCAGGCAAAGTGCTGCAAGTATGATAGCAAATGTTTTTTTCATGGCTTCTCACATTAAAAGTTAAAGTCAATACCAAAGGTCCACTTCCTCAGACGTGGATAGCCGCCGCTGTAGATGCCGTTGGCCCCGACTTCAGGGTCGTAACCTTTGAACTTGGTGAAGGTGAACAGGTTGTCCACGTTCATATAGAGACGGATGCTCTCCATAAAGCTGATCTGTTTGCGGAGAGGGAGGGTATAGCCCAGGGACACTGTCTGGATACGGATGAAAGTACCGTCTTCCACCCACCAGTCGGCGAAGCGGGTCTGGCGGTCGTCACGGAGCTTGGGATACGTGTTGGAAGGGTTGTCGGTGGTCCAGCGGAGCGGGTTGTTGTTCGGCTGGCCGAAAGCCTGGGTGTTGATCACGTCGTTACCGAATACACCGTTGAAGAAGATGCTTGCATCCAGGTTCTTCCACGCGACGTCGAGGCTCAGGGAAGCCAGGAAGTCAGGGTTAGGGTCTCCGATGATGCAGCGGTCGTTCTCATCCACGGTATCGTCGCCGTTGATGTCCACATACTTGAATTCACCCGGTTCTGCATCTTTTCCGGTAAGACCGGCTACGAGACCTTCTTCCAGGCTCTGGACGATGCCGTCCACCTTATATCCATAGAATGCATACATCGGCTGGCCGATAGCCAGGATATTCGTGTATCCCCTGAACTGACCGGAGCTGTTGCCGTAATACTCGTACTGCATTTCCGTGTTAGGGTCGGTCATAAGACCGGACTCGATGGCGTTACCAAGGCTCAGGACGCTGTTGCGGTTTCGGGTGAACATAAAGGTTCCTCCCACCCTCCAGTCGCGGCTGGAGTACATTATCCCGTCCACGGTAAGCTCGATACCGGTATTCCTGATCTTTCCGTCGTTCACCCACATACGGTCGAAACCGGAGGAAGGAGCGATATTGCGCTCACGAAGCAGGTCGTCCGTGATCTTGTCATACCAGTCGACCGTAATGTTGAGCCTGTGCCCGAAGAGGCTCAGATCCATACCTACGTCTTTCTGCGAAGTGGTTTCCCATTTGAGGTTGACATTCGGAATACCTCCCCAGAGAACGTAGATACCGTCGTCACCGGTGCGGCCGACTTCACGGCCTGGACCGATAGCTGTCTGCCAGGAACCATTGTAATAGTACTGATGCTGGCCATAACGGCTCAAGGTCTGGTAAGGGGAGATACCCTGGTTACCGGAGACACCGTAGGAAGCGCGGAACTTGAGCACATCCAGCCAATCCACATCCTTGAGGAAGGCCTCGTTGTGTGCGTTCCAGCTCACGGCTCCGGAAGGGAAGAATGCCCACTTGTTGCCGGCACCGAACTTGGAGGATCCGTCGGCACGGGCGGTGAAGGTGAACAGGTAACGGTTGTCATAACCGTAGTTGAGACGCATGAGACCGGAAACCAGCTTGCTTTCCGACAGTCCGTTGGCGATCTCGTACAGTTCCGGGTTACCGGCCGCAAGGTTCTCGTTGCCGAGGGTTTCATTCACGAAGTCCTTGCCTGCCAGGCTGGAGGAACGTGCGCGGTAGCTTTCATAGGAGTAACCTGCCATAGCCGTCACGTGATGCTTCTGTGCCATCACCTTGTCGAACGTGCCGTACACATCCACGACCATATTGTCATCCTTGCCGTTGGTAATCTGGCCGAAACCCTTGTTGAAAGTTCCGGACTCGGAATACTTCTTCGGATTGTAGATGTCCTGGATGCTCTCGCCGTGCTTGTAGTTGAACTGGCTGGTGAGGGTGAAGGCAGGGAACATACGCCACTCGACACCGGCATTGGCAATGACGCTGGTGCCTTCGGTGGTGTTGGTGGAATGCTCCTTGAGGGCTATAGGATGGTAGTAATCCTGGTCGCTGTACAGCCAGTAATTGCCTTCCTCATCATAGACAGGGAAGATAGGGTTACGGTTGTAGGAACGGCCCGGGTTGTAATTGCGCTGGCTGCGCGTGATATTCGCACCGGCCTTGAGGATGAAGTTCTTGTACAACTTGTGGTCGACGGAGAACTTGCCGCCGAACTTCCTGTACCAGTCGTTCACGAATACACCGTTGTCGCGGAAGTAGTTGGCACTGGCCAGGAAGGAAGTCTTGTCATTCGCGCTGCGGACCTGCACCGTCGTGTTGTTGGAAACGGGCTGCTCCCTGAGGACCAGCTCATCCCAACGGGTGTTCGTGGTCCAGGTGGTCTGCAGTTCCTGGATGGAAGGATAGTAAACGCCGTTGGCACTCAAGGCTCCGATATACAGAGGAGTCATACCAGCGTTCACCTTGGATTCGTTCTGGGTGATGGCCATCAGGACAGGATCACGCCAGAGGTTGAGTTCGGAAGTCATCTGGGACAGCGTAGTCTGCTGACGTACGCTGACGCTGGTCTTGCCCGCTGCAGCCTTGTTGGTGGTGATGAGGATGACACCGTTGGCACCACGGGAACCGTAGATGGCCGATGCCGAAGCGTCCTTCAGGACTTCCATCGAAACGATGTCCTGAGGATTGATCTGGGACAGGTTGCCGGCATCCCCGAACGGGAAGCCGTCCACGACCAGCAGCGGTGCGTTAGAACCGTTGATGGAGGAGTTACCACGTACCCTCACGATGGACGAAGCGCCCGGTTCCTGAGAGTTGTTGGTAACCTGTACACCGGCGATACGGCCCTGCATCAGGCTCTCGATGGAGTTTGCAGGCACGTCGGTAAGGCCCTCCGTCTTGACTGAGGCAACCGAACCGGTGAGGTCGCTTTTCTTCATCTGGCCGTATCCGACCACCACTACGTCATCGAGCATCAAGGTATCTTCTGCAAGGATGCAGTCTATGACCGTCCTGCCGTCGACACCGATCGACTGTGACTGATAACCTAGGATAGAGAACTCCAGGACAGCGTCCGGCGCTACCCTGGACAATGTGTAGGCCCCGTCAGGACCGGTTGTGGTTCCGTTCAAGGTCCCTGCAACCACTACCGTAGCTCCAGGAACCGCGAGACCGGACTGGTCCACGACTTTACCCCTTACGGTCAGTTGCCCGGACTGAGCCAGGGCAACGGCGCTTCCGGCGCAGGCAAGGCAGAATGCCAGACCTGCGACGAGAATCTTCTTAAAGGTAATTCCCATAATTAGGCGAGTTTTTGATTATACTTTCTTGATATATATTTTAACGTTTAATTGAACATTCGTCCACAAGGAAGTCCAGGAGGTCGTCCAGACGGCAGGTCGCCACGCACACATTCTTGTCCGCGCACCCGTAATATACATACAGGGTTCCGTCCAGCACCACGTTCCCGGTAGGGAAAAGGCAGCCTGGATAGAGACCGTCCCGCTCGTAATCCAGATCGGGAGCCAGGATCGGTTCAGGAGTCCTGGCCAGGACCTTCAGAGGGTCGTCCCGGTCCAGCAGCAAGGCGCCCGCGCTGTAGTCGGCGGTGCCACCGTCAGCCACGCCGTGATACAGGACCAGCCATCCTCTGGAAGTCAGGATCGGAGGGGTGCTTCCACCTATCTTCTCCTCCCAGGAATCAGGCCTTCCGGTTATCAGCAGGTGGCTTTCCTTGTCCTCCCAGTCCAGAAGGTCATCGGAGAACTTGATCCAGATCGAAGGCTCGGAGACTCCGTATCCGGGTCCTACATACTCCTTCGGCCTGTGAAGCATCACATATCTGCCCCCAACCTTCTCAGGGAACAGGATCACGTCCCTGTCGTCCAAGGTCGGCTTGGTAAGCCTGCCCAGGCGGCGGAATGACTTGAAGTCCCTGGTCATCGCAAGTCCGGTGTTCCCCATACTCTTCGCCCAAGCCTTCGGAGCGAAGCCATCACACTCAGGCAGCCTGACTACATCGTGGGGGAAGGTCCAGTACCTCCCCGGAGGGAAAGGCCTGTAGGCATAGGTGATATAGAAGGTATCGCCGAACTTGACTATCCTGGCATCTTCCACGGAACCGCTGTCAGGGCCGTCATCGCTTGGATAGAAAGCAGGCCGGTCGCTCACTCTCCTGAAGTGGAAACCGTCCTCGCTGACTGCGTGTCCGAAACAGATCCTATGCTCTTCGTCATCGCCCGCTGCCCTGTAAAGCATATGGAACAGCCCGTCATCCCAGATTACGCCGGGATTGCAGGTTACGAAATTCTCCCACCCGTTGTCCGGGTTCGGAGTCAAGATGGGATTGTGCTCGTATTTAGTCAGTTTCATCAGAAAAACAATTAGTTGCTAAGAGAATACCACCAGTATGGCAGCACATCCTGCCAGAAGCAGGGCGGCCCAGAATCGGTAATTGGAATAGAACGGGACCTTTGCGAGAGCCTTTGTCTCTGCCTTGTAGTCAGAGATGGACCACACCGTTCCAGAAAGCTTGCCGGAGGACGGCGAAGCGCTGAACAAGCTGGCGATATAGATAACTATCATACTGAATACCAACAGGAACGGGATGATGAGCAGGAAGTGGAGGTCTCCGAATATCCTGTGCCTGAACAACATCATCACGACAGCCATCGCAAGTCCTGCCATAAGGCCGATGAAGGAACCGTTGCCGTTGACCCGCTTGTTGAATATTCCCAGCAGGAAAGCCGCCACCACAGGAGGAGCTATGTATGAGAGCATCTCCTGATAATACTTGAGGAGCGAGCCGAACCTGCCGATATTCGGAGCCCAAAGGGCAGCGATCAGTATGATTATGACTGAAGTTATCTTTCCTACCCTTACCAGTTTCCTTTCATCGGTCTCCTTGCCTATCTGGGCATAGAAATCCATCGTGAACAATGTGGAAGTGGAATTGAGGATCGCGCTTATGGTCGAAGTCAGGGCGGCCAGCAGAGCGGAGAGCATGATTCCCAGCAGGCCGGTCGGCAACAGTTTCATAACCATAGTCGGATAGATCATATCCGGTTTCTCCATACCAGGGAAAAGGTTCCTGGCAATAACCCCCGGGAACACTATGATGAAAAGGGTGAGCAGCGTAAGGAAACCGGTCAGCATCACGCCCTTGCGTCCTTCGTCCAGGTTCCTGGCGCTGAGTACACGCTGGACGAGCGTCTGGTTGTTCGCCCAGAAATATATTCCCGAAACCGGCATACCCACTATCAGTCCCAGCCAAGGGGTCGCTGGATCGTCCAGAGGCCTTATCAGCTTGACGCTCAGGTCAGACGAGGCGAAGAGCGAAGAAAGGTACTCCCCTCCTCCGTGGGCGAAGCAGGCCACCGTGAGGATTATGGAACCGGCTATCAGGATAATCGCTTGGATCAGCTCCGCGTTGATCGCGGATGACAGACCTCCCGGGATGGTGTAGGAAGCAGCCAGGAGAGCGAATATCAGGATTATGAGCCTGAGGTCGGCGGCCGGGAATACGAGTTTGATGATCAGGGCGGCCGCATACAGGGCACCGGCTGCATCCAGGAAAATGTTCCCGATTATGCATATTCCTGAAAAATAGTAGCGGGAACGCTTGTCGAACCGCCTTTCCAGGAACTCCGGTATGGTGAAGATCTTCGACTTTACATAGAGCGGGAGCAGGAAGACCGCGAAGAAAACCATCACCACCACTCCCGTGAGATTGTAGTTGAACACAGCGACTCCTGTATGGTACGCATCACCTGACTGGCCTATGAGGGTAGTACTGGAAATGCTTGCGGCGAACAGCGAAAGACCCACTATCCACCACGGCATAGTCCTGCCTGCCAGGAAATACGAACCTGAATCACCGCTCTTGCCGTGCCTGAGGCCCCACCAGATGATGAAAGCCAGGTAAAGGACGATGATCACTATGTCAACGATACCTATTGATACAGATTCCATCGGATTGAACGATAATTGTCCTATGCAAATTTATTTAATCGGTTTATCAATTAATTGCATTTGACGGCTAAAAGATTATATTATTTTGAAATACCAAGTTTGATTTTTCCGACAATCCTTTTATCTTTGCCGAAACCATATTTGAGTATGAATGAGATACAGCAGGAGATCGTTCCCATATCTGCAGAAGACCAGTTCATTATTCTGAATCATCCCAATGCCTCTTTCGATTATTCGGTCCACTGTCATCCCGAGTATGAGATCAACCTGGTGACCGGTTGCTCCGGAACGAGGATAGTCGGAGATTCCGAAGAAGCCTTTTCCGGAACCGACCTTGTGATGATCGGGCCGCTGCTTCCCCACGCCTGGAAATCCGACGCAGTCAGCAACCACGTCATAACCATACAGTTCTCAAGGGATATGATTGATTTCCCGATCCTGGGCAAAAGGTTGTTCAACCCGATCAAGCAGCTTCTGATGGATTCTTCGCGCGGGCTTTCCTTCGACGGAGCGGAACGGCAGGCCCTGGTCGGACAGATCGTGGCTCTTACCAAGATGCAGGGGTTCCAGTCAGCGACCACCTTCCTCGGGATACTGAACATGATGGCCAATTCCAGCAGGAAGAAGCTGGTGAGCAATATGTTCGAACAGGAAGAGATCGTGCGGTCATCAAAGTCGCGGCGGATAGCCAAGGTCTGCGAATATATGGAGAGGAATCACCGCGAGGACATACGGCTGGCAGACGTGGCGGCGCTGGTGAATATGTCCGAATCGGCGTTCTCGCATTTCTTCAAGAAGAGGACCGGCATATCGTACATCACCTACCTCAACAACCTGAGGGTCGCCCAAGCCTGCAACCTGCTCGAGGGCACGACTCTCAGCGCTTCGGAAATATGCTATGAATGCGGCTTCAACAACAAGTCCAATTTCATCCGGATATTCACCAGGAAAAAGGGGATGACACCTATCCAATACAGGAAATTTATAACCCAGATGCTGATAAAGTACTGATGGTTTTGATTATCTTTGTATGATTAATCTGATATTTGATAATGGCAAGAGAAATAAAGTTCTCCCTGGTGTACAGGGAAATGTGGCAGTCCTCCGGTAAATACGTCCCACGCGTCGACCAGCTTGTGGAAGTAGCCCCCGCGATCATCGATATGGGTTGTTTCGACAGGGTGGAAACCAACGGCGGTGCTTTCGAGCAGGTCAACCTGCTGTTCGGTGAGAATCCGAACGTGGCCGTCCGCAAATGGACAGCTCCTTTCCATAAGGCAGGAATCCAGACGCATATGCTGGAAAGAGGCCTCAATGCCCTCAGGATGAACCCTGTACCAGCAGACGTCAGGGAGCTGATGTTCAAGGTCAAGAAAAAGCAGGGCACAGACATCGCCCGTTCATTCTGCGGTCTGAACGACCACAGGAACCTCCGTCGCAGCGTCGAATTCGCAAAGAAAGGCGGGATGGTCTCCCAGGTCGCCCTTTCCATCACCAGCTCCCCGGTGCATACGGTAGAGTATTACCTGGACATAGTGGAAAAGGTGGTATCATACGGTGCGGATGAAATATGCCTCAAGGATATGGCCGGTATCGGTCGCCCTACATTCCTGGGGCAGCTGGTCGCCGGCATCAAGAAGAAGTTCCCTCACATAGCCGTCCAGTATCACGGGCACACGGGGCCGGGATTCTCCCCTGCCTCGATGCTTGAAGTGGCACGCGCCGGAGCCGATTACCTGGATGTGGCCGTAGAGCCGCTGTCCTGGGGCAAGGTCCACCCGGATGTGATAACCATAAGGGAGATGATGAAGGCCGACGGTTTCCTGGTCAAGGACCTGGATATGGATGCCTATATGGAGGTCCGCCGCCTGACCCAGAAGTTCATGGACGATTTCCTCGGCTACTGGATCAATCCTTCCAACGCCAGGATGAGTTCCCTGCTGGTCGGCTGCGGCCTGCCCGGAGGTATGATGGGCTCGATGATGGCCGACCTGAAGGGATTCCAGGGAGCCATCAATGCCGCGGAAAGGGCGCACGGACGTCCCGAGATCAGTCTTGACACATTGATGGTCAAGCTGTTCCAGGAGGTTGAATACGTATGGCCGCGCCTCGGCTATCCGCCTCTTGTCACCCCGTTCAGCCAGTATGTCAAGAATACTGCCCTGATGAATCTGCTCAACACCCTCAACGGGAAGCCTCGCTGGACCACGATCGACAAGGACACCTGGGGTATGATTCTCGGCAAGATGGGCAAGCTGCCTGGGGAACTCGCTCCGGAAATCATCGCGCTTGCGAAGGAAAAAGGCCTGGAATTCTATACCGGGGATCCTCAGGACCCGTATCCGGACGAGCTTCCGAAATTCCGCAAGATGATGGAAGAGGAAGGCTGGGACTTCGGAGAGGACGACGAGGAACTCTTCGAGATGGCGATGCACGAACGTCAGTACAGGGACTACAAGAGCGGCGTGGCCAAGCAGCGTTTCAACACAGAACTCGCCGACCTGAAAGCCAAGGCGAATGCTCCGATAGAGGTCAAGAGGCCCGTCGTGGAGATGCCGAAATTCGACGTAGAAGAATATGCCAGACGCTATCCTCACGCCGTTCCCGTCCAGGCTCCTGTCAAGGGGCAGCTCCTGTGGCAGGTCGACGTGGATGATGCCGGCGCTGCTCCTGTGGCCGGCACACCGGTGAAGGCAGGAGAAGGGATGGGATTCGTCCAGACATATTACGGAATGGAGGAACTCATACCTGCAGTCGACGGAAGGATAGTGGCAGTGCTCGGCAGACAGGGCGAGAAGGTCGATAAGGGCGAGATAGTCGCCTTCGTAGAAGCCTCTCCTGAAGATGCCGACTGAGCGACATCCATTCGAACCTTTCCTTCCGGCAAATGCCAAAGTGCTGATGCTGGGGAGCTTCCCTCCCCAGGAGAAGAGATGGAGCATCAAGTTCTATTACCCGAACTTCATCAATGATATGTGGCGGATATTCGGCCTGGTCTTCTTCGGAGACAAGGACCGTTTCACCGATACCGCCGCCAGGAAATTCAAGCTGGAAGATATAGTCGCTTTCTGTTCCTCAGAAGGCATAGCATTGTACGACACCGCCTGCGAGGTGCGGAGACTCAAGGACAATGCTTCCGACAAGTTCCTGGAAGTGGTGACTCCGACCGATGTGGCCGCACTCCTCCGCAGGATTCCCGGATGCAGGGCCATAGTCACGACTGGAGAGAAAGCTACGGCTACCATCTGCGAGACATTCGGAACCGTTCCTCCAGCGGTCGGGGGATATTCCCTGGTGAAGGTCGACGGACGCGAGTTGCGCCTGTACAGGATGCCGTCCTCTTCCCGTGCTTACCCTATGCCGTTAAATGGAAAAGCCGCCGTGTACCGGCGGCTTTTCGAAGAAATCGGGATGCTTCCTACTCCTTGACGCACCTGAGGGATGAGCCGTTGGCCCTTCCCAGACTCATATCGGTACGGGAATCTCCATTGTAGAAGTAGAGGCAGAATGCACTTACTCCGTTAGGTGCGGAAGACCAGTAGTATCCACGCTCGTTGCGGTACATCTCGACACCGGTGTCGCAGAGGCGTTCGCCTGCTGCAGGCAGGAATACGGCAGATACCGAAGAGGAGAATGGCTTATCGCCGCTGAACCACATTCCGGACACTCCGGATCCCAGGGTCACAAGCGATGAGTGGTTGCCGCTTCCCAGGGCTGAAAGTTCTTTCCAGGAAGGAACCCTCCACCCTTCAGGGCAAGGATCGTTGGCAGTCTTGTCAGGCTCGATGTCATTTTCCCTGTTCCAGAGGTTGTCCTGCTTGACCAGTGACCAGTCGTTAGGCGAAACGGAGTTCGTGAAGAAGATATTGGCACTGGCAGGATTACGGCTGTTCTCGACTCCGACAGGACCATCTGCGATCTCAGGGACGGAGGAATCATAATCGGTAGTGTAGCCCTGGCCGTAGCGCCTTCCCCACTGGAAGAGCTTGCCGTAAGGGAATCCCTTTTCATCATCGGTGGCAGGCTCATAGCCGCAGTTCACAGGAGCCCAGATAGCTCCGGCGACATAGACTCCCTCACCGAAGTTCACTCCGTTATCGATATAGTACACAGGATTGACGGTAACGAAGCAGGTTGCAGGGAAGTTGCCGTCGACCGAAGTGGCGGTGATGGTAGCGGTACCGGCCTTGATAGCGGTGATCTTGCCGTTTTCGACCACGGCGATGGATTCATCGCTTGAAGACCAGTTGACCAGCTTGTTGGCAGCATCGATAGGCTCGACCTTGGCAGTGATGGTCTCGCTCTGTCCGACATAGAGAGCCAGGCTCACCCGGCTTACGGTAATGCCGGTAACGGCAGCCTGTCCGTCCCTGACGCAACGCACCGTGTATCCATTGGCCCTCGGGTTCGAGGACACTCCGGTACCCGTCGCATGTACGAAGAAGAACTTGGACTTGGCTCCGTCCGGAGTAGATGTCCAGTAGAAACCGATCTTGTCCCTCTGGGCGTACCTTCCGTCGATGCAGTCGTTGTATCCGGCGAGAGGGAGGAACTCCTTGTCGCCCATAAGGCTCTGGACCTCGATTTCGGTAGGGAGCCTCCAGCCGACAGGGCACGGATCGTAATCGGACTTGACAGGAACCTCGACGGTGCCGACGTTCCAGAGCGTAGGATCAGGAGAGACGTTCCAGTCGTACGGTTCATCAGTCTGGGCGTAGAACTTGCCCTTGTTGCCTTCCAGCTGACCCTGTCCCACGGAGACACGTCCTGTGACTACCTCAGGAACGGTTTGGTCGAACTCGGCGTCGGAACCCTGTCCGTAGATCCTTCCCCACTGATAGTATTTGCCATAAGGATATCCCCGGGTCGTATCGGTTGCAGGCTCGAAGCCGCAGTTGACAGGAGCCCAGATGACACCGTTCTTCTCTATACCCTCACCGAAGCATATTCCGTTCTCGATGTAGGAATTAGCATCGAAAGCGTAGCTGATGGTGGTGTAGTTGGACTGGATCTCGTTGCCGTAAGTGTCGGTGACAAGCAGGGAAACCGCCACTGCCTGCTCGGCAGCCACGCCTGAGACGACGGCGGTGACAAGGATTGAACCAGGCTCAGGGCAGGTCACGGACTTGATGGTCATTGCAGGATTGACAGCCCTGGTAGCAACAGACCTCAGCACGAAGGAAGCCGAAGCCTTCTCTTCCGCAATGGCCTCGGCGAGGGTTGCGGCAAGGGCGGCCGGCCTGATGTCATACTTCATCTCGACTGTTTCCGGGATAACCTTGATCTTGATCAGGCCGTCGGAATAATCAGGGACATAGACCACGGAGTTGATCTTGTTCATCAGGGCCTCCATCTGGGTCTGGATGACTTTGAGTGCCGTTTCGAGGGCAGTGACCCTGGTGGTAAGGTTCTCAACCTCGCCCTGGAGTATCGCGACATCCGTTGAAAGGCCGCTGACCGTGCCTCCAAGGTTACTGACGGTGGTTGAAAGGTCATCAAGTTTGCCGCCCATTTCTTCCTGTGCCGTCTTGACCTCTGCCTTGAAGGCATTCAGTTCCTCTTCGCTTACGCCTCCCTGGAGATCCGCAAGCTTCTGGTTGATCGCCACCAGTGCGCTGTCGTAAACAGCCTTGAGGGTATTGAAGTCGGTCTTGGAGACCTTGCCGTTGACCATAGTCAGGAGATCGGTCATGTTAGAGTTGCATCTGGAATAGAATTCCAAATACTCCTCCCTAGTCACATAGCTTTGGAACTTGGTCAGGATTTCGGCGACCGCTGCATCGTTGGTAGTCTTGTAAGCATTGAACTCCTCAGCGGTGAGAAGGAGACCTACCTGGGACTGGAGATCCTCGAGGGTGGTCTTGATGGTAGCCATTTCGCTGGCACAGTCACAATCCTTGATGCCGTTCACCTTGTTCTGAACGGCCTCGAGGGAGCTGTTGAAGGCAGCGATCTGGGACTTGATGTTCACGATTTCGGAGCTCTCAAGTGCATCCAGCCTCGCCTTCAGCTCGTCGTAGTCGCCGCACGCACCCGGCTCATCGATGCAGGATACACTCATCAGTGCTCCTGCGACGAGTGCCGCGGAAAGACACAAAACTGATAATAAACGTTTCATAAAAAATAAGATTAAATGATAATTTCCTAGAACCTATTCCTTCCGTGCGGCCTCGAACTCAGCCTTGACCTGTTCGATTATAGGCTCCACCTTGGCATAGCCGTTGGCAGGAGCGTTCCACACGGTAGCGAAGAGGATGATTCCGATGATGCCTATGACGATCGCCACCTCGAACACTGAGTTCCATCCGAGTTTGTCGGCAATCGCACCGAAAGCAAGACCGGAAACGGCCGTACTGGCATATCCGAGAATACCTGCCAATCCGTTGGCGGAAGCAGCCACTCTCTTGGTCGCCTGGTTGGAGAGAGAAATGCCCACAAGGGCTTGCGGCATATATATGAAGAAACTTGCCATTATGATCCATACCACGGCAAGTCCGTTGAGACTGTGAGGGGTGAGCCAGAACAGGAAGAAGCAAAGGGTTGCACCTGCCAGCCCAATCAGGCAGGTCCTGTGCGCCTTGCTCTTGAAGAACTTGTCTGTCGCCCAACCGGCCAGCAAGGTTCCCACGATGCCTCCCACAAGCTCTGAAGCGGCAACCACCGTGGAGGCGGTACTGATATTCAGTCCCCTGTCCTGGGTAAGGAACGTAGCCCCCCAGTCCAGGATCGTGAATCTCAGGACATATACGAAGAAGTTGGCTATCGCGACGATCCAGATGATCTTGTTCTTGAAGACCATCTCCTTGACGAGCTTGTTGTAGCACATTACCGTGAACTTCGGGTCCTCCACCACGACTTCCTTCGCAGGAGCATTCTCGTCAATAGTCTCCGGATCCGGCAGGCCGACCGACGCAGGAGTGTCCTTCAGTCCGAAGAACAGCATCGCGGCTCCGGCGATGGAAAGCAGGGCCGGAATGAAGAAACACCACTGCCAGGCCTCATATCCGAAAGGCTTGAGGATGAGGGTGCCGCATATTATCGCCACGAGGCCGGCTCCGATGGAATGGGAACTGTTCCAGATAGACTGCTTGAAAGCAAGTTCGGACGGCTTGATCCAGTGGGCCATCAGGCTCCCGCACGGCGGATAACCCATACCCTGGGTGTAACCATTTATCATCCAAAGGCTTCCGATGAATACGATCATCCCTGCAGTGGCCTTTCCGGACCCGTCGAGGAAATGGAAGAGTCCGTTCATCTCAGGGCTGAGACCGATCAGGATGTTCACCACCGCGGAAAGCAGGAGTCCGAGGGCCATCATCTTCTTGCGGGAAACCCTGTCTGCAAGGAAGCCGTTGATGAACCGGGAAACTCCGTAGATGATCCCGTTCAGGGTCAGGAAGAGACCGAGCTTGGTCTTGCTGATTCCCAGTTCGGACTCGAGGGCGGGCATCGTAATGCTGAAGTTCTTCCTCACGAAATAGAACAGCATATACCCTATCATCAACAGGATGAGGGTCCTCCACTGCCAGTAGTTGTATTTCTTCTGGGTTGCTTGATCCATTTTAAACTTGCGTTTGATTATATCTTAATTCAGGATAGGTATGTCGAAATCTGCGTCGGCAGGGGTTGTATGGGCTTCGCGTATCGCATCCCACATTTTCTCCACTATCTCGGGATGCTGCGCCGCCTGGTCGTATTCGCTGTTCTCCACCGTCTTCCCCGGAACGGAGACATCATAGAGTTCCATCTTCCGGTTCCCTTTCTTCACTCCCCTTATGATGCCTTTCCAGTTGCCGATGCGGACCGCTACGAGGCCTTTCCCGAAAGGCGCCTCCCAATAGAGGTATTCGTGCTCCTTCTGCTTGCGGGTCTTGCCTTTTATGGTAGGAAGGATGGATATTCCGTCGTTGGAAGGAGCAGGGACTCCCGTCAGCTCTGCAAGGGTCGGCATTATGTCCACGAAGGATCCCAGGTGGTCGCTCACACGACCCTTCCTGATCACTTTGGGCCACGACACTATGAAAGGCATCCTCACTCCGCCTTCCTGGACGGTGCTCTTGGCCCAACCCTTGCCGCAACGCCACGGGAATGCGCTGTCGAACCACTCCGTAGGAGAGGAAGCGTTGTTCGCGGGACCGTTGTCAGAAGTGAATATGATAAGGGTGTTTTCGTAGAGCCCCCTGGCCTTGAGTTCCTGCACCAGCTGGCCTACCTGATGGTCGAAATAGCTGATCATTGCAGCATAGGTAGCGTGAGGATAACGGCAGGGGAAATAGTTGTGAGGCCACGAATCGAGGTGGTATTCCCCGTTGTATGGAGCCTCGTCGCCGAACTTGGAAACGTAGTAGTCCACCCACTCCTTGGGCGCCTGGAGAGGCGAATGCGGAAGCGGAGTCGTCCACATCAGGAAGAACGGCCTGCCGGAAT
Source organism: Bacteroidales bacterium (assembly GCA_017958985.1). Taxonomy (GTDB): domain Bacteria; phylum Bacteroidota; class Bacteroidia; order Bacteroidales; family UBA932; genus Cryptobacteroides. The sequence continues at coordinate 3,690 of JAGDBQ010000123.1, read as the reverse complement.
TCCCGTCGATGAAGTCGACCACGCTGTCGAACATCACGTCAGGACCGTAGATACCGTCAGCCCTGTATTTGTCGTAGCTGCGCTCATCCATGGGATCGGCACCTTCGTCGAGGGCTGTTCCCGGAACGGGAGCGTCCGGATTGATGTAAACCTTCCGGTCGTTTTCCCAATAGTACTGCGGGTAGTGGTTGTGAGCCACCCTCTGGCAGATGCAGCCGTAATAATAATCGAATCCCATCTTCCAGGGAACGCTCTCCGATACCGGACCGCCGAGACCCCACTTGCCGACCATACCGGTCACATAACCAGCCTGCTGCATCATCGTGCCCAAGGTTGGAGTCCCTGCAGCCAGGCCTGCCTGGCCTTCGAGGGCAGGATCCAGGTCGACCGCCCGGTAGTCCCAGATATTCACGGAATCTGGAGCACCGGCGCCTTCCTTGTTGTTCCTGATCTGAGCGTGTCCGGTGTGCTGGCCGGTCAGCAGGCAGCAGCGGGACGGCGCGGAGAGAGCGCAGGCCGTGCACATATCCGTGAACAGTATTCCGTTGCCGGCGAGAGCGTCTATGTTGGGAGTCTCGATCTTCGTCTGCCCATAGCATCCGAAGTCGCCGTGTCCAGCATCGTCCATCATAATGAAAATGACGTTCGGCCGGCGGCCGGACGCACGTCTCGCCTCGTTGGCACGAAGCGCAACCGAGGAGCAGGCAGCCAGGGCCGCCATCAGGAAATACTTGTTACTCTGCACGACCATACAATACGGGTTATTTACAAAATTAACAAATATATCAAGTCCTTTCACCGCAAAAATTCTTTATTTATCAACAATGGATTGTTCAGAAACTGCCACCTCATATCGGAGATAATTGCTATTTTTGTATTTATGAACAAGAAAGACGACTACAACAAGACACTCTCTGCCGAACAGAAGGCCAAACTGCGCAGGATTAAGCATTTAGCGCTGGATATGGACGGAACCATCTATATGGAGAACAATATATTCCCGTTCACCATCCCCACACTGGACACCCTCAAGGCCAACGGCGTGGACCACTCGTTCCTGACGAACAATCCCACCAAATCAGTAGGAGACTACATCGCCAAACTGGCCGGGATGGGCATCGACTGCCCGGTTGCGAATATGTACACCACCCCGATAGCCACGATCGATTACATCAAGAAGGCTTATCCTCAGGTCAGGAGATTGTTCATGCTGGGTACTCCGAGCATGCAGGAGCAGTTCGTCGCCGCCGGTTTCGAAGCCTGCGCCGACGACCCCGACGACGTACCGGATATGCTCATAGTGGCCTTCGACACGACGCTGGTATATCCAAGGCTCTGCCGCGCCGCCTGGTGGGCGAAGCAGAGCATCCCGTACATAGCCACAAACCCGGACTGGGTGTGCCCGACCGATGCCAGGACCATCCTGGTGGACTGCGGCTCGCTCCAGAAATGCATAGAGGCGGCTACCGGGCGCAAGCCGGACAAGGTGATGGGCAAGCCTGACCCTACGATGCTGGACGGGATCCGCGACCGGAACGGACTCCAGCCGGACGAAATAGCCATGGTCGGGGACAGGATATACACCGACATAGAGATGGGACGAAGGGCCGGCGCAGTCAGTGTCCTCGTCCTTTCAGGCGAGACAACCCTCGAGAAGGCTCTGGAGGTCGGTACGGCCGACTTCATATGCCGTGACCTGGAAGAACTTGGCGACCTTATCCTGGAAAGCCGCAAGGACTGAAGATGAAGATCCTTTTCATCCACGGACTGGCATCTTCGGGTGCCTACAAGATGGCTTCGACCCTCAGGATCCTGATTAAGGGGTGCGAAGTCATCTCGCCAGACGTGCCGATCGACCCGGCTGAAGCCCTGGACCTTCTGGAAGGCATCTGCGGGGATGAGGATCCCGACCTCGTACTCGGACTTTCGCTCGGAGGTTTCTGGGCCCAGAAACTGCGCGGCCGGCGGAAGGTGCTCATCAATCCGGACTTCCACATTTCAGACCTGCTCGGGAAGATGAAAGGGGAAGTCGAGTATCTGTCCCCGAGGGCTGACGGGGCTGAGAGTTTCCTGGTCACCGAGGATATCTGCGAAGGTTACCGGAAGCTGGAAAGGGACCAGTTCAAGGATATCGGTCCCGAAGAGAGGGCACTTACCTGCGGAATATTCGCCGACAAGGACGAACTGGTGGACTGCCGTCCTGAATTCGAACTGCACTATCCCGGGAGAAGCCACGTCTATCCCGGCACTCACCTGCCCGACTATCCACTGACCAAACGATACATACTGCCTGTCATCCTCGATGAAATTCCTGACCAACATATCCACTGATCCTCATTTCAACCTGGCTTTCGACGAATACTGCCTGGAGAACGTCAGGAAGGAGGAACCGTATTTCTTCCTGTGGAGGAACCGCCCTTCCGTCATCGTGGGGCTGAACCAGAACGTATTCTCGGAGGTGAACCTCCAGTACCTGGACTCACACGGGATAACCCTCGCCAGGAGGGTTACGGGAGGAGGTGCCGTGTACCACGACCTCCAGAACCTGAATTACACCATCATAGGCAAGGAACCCTCTCCGGAGCCTGTCGCCGAAGCGCTCAGGGCCCTCGGCGCAGATGTGGTGATGAGCGGCAGGAACGATATGTTCGTAGATGGGAAGAAGTGTTCAGGCTACGCCAGGAGGGTTTCGCACGGCAGGGAGATCATACACGGGACCCTGATGTATGATGTGGACCTGGAGACTCTGACCCACGTGCTGGATGTCCCCGGATCGAAAATGCAGGCCAAGGGGATCGCGTCGGTCAGAAGCAGGGTCTGCAACCTGAAGGATTATCTGCCCGGATACGGCTCCCTGGATGAATTGCAGGCGGAGCTTCAGAGAATACTCTCGGACGGAGACGGGGAGATCGGACTGACTCCCGAAGACACAGGACGGATAAGGCTGCTGGCCGAGACCAAATTCGCAACCTGGGATTTCATTTACGGACACTCCCGCGAAGCTGACTTCTCCAGGAAGGCGAAGCTGCCTTGCGGCACCGTGGAAGCAGCATTCAAGCTCGACCACGGCAGAATATGCAGCCTGACGTTTTATGGAGACTATCTCTTCGATGAACCCTCCGACGAGCTCGCTCGCAGACTTGAAGGGAAACGTTTCGAAGCTTCGGAAATCCTGGATGTCCTGGAGAAAGCGGATGTTCCATCATATTTCAATGGAACTTCCCCGGAAGACCTTGTATCAGTCCTTTTCGGGCTTGCCTGACATACACACCAATGTGCTTATGATTCCACCGATAGGACACCACCAGGACCACGCGATGTAAGTTTTTCCGAACAGTTCCTTCTGGAACATAAGCGGAATTATGATCAAGGCTCCGATAATCAGTGCGGCGACCACGCTCTTGCTGTTACCCCTTTTCGTAAACAGTGCCGTCAGGAAGACTCCGATCATTCCGGCGTATGCGAAGCACATGATACCGGTAGCGAAGTCAACCAGATTGAGTCCGCTGCTCTGCTGCATAGCCACCGTCAGGATGGCGAATGCGGTCAGGAGAGTACCCATCAACGCTACCATCTTACGGGAAGAAGAAAGTTCTCCTGAAGGCCCTTTGACCTCCTTTCCCCTTTCCTTGCGGATCGGGAGGTAGAGATCGGAGACAAAGCTGGAACCCATCGCATTGATCGCGGAAT
>JAGDBQ010000122.1 GCA_017958985.1 Bacteroidales bacterium | reverse complement strand
CTGCACGGCAAACGGCATCCATACTTCGTTCGTCCAGAAAGGGAAGAAGGCCAAGGAGAAGCGTGAGAAAGACTTTGTGAGAGAGGACCTTGCGAGACAAAGAGCCACGACGATGGAAGGTTCCTTCGGAACTCAGAAGGAGCACTACTCGATGCGGAGGATCAAGGCGAGGATGAAGATGACGGAGATCCTGTACATCTTCTTCGGCATCCACACGGCGAACGCAGTGCTGCTGGCGGAGAGACTGATGGAGCAACAGCAGGAGGAAGCAGCTTAGTTGGGTGGCTCAAAAGGTTCCTTAACGGAGTCCTCGAAAGAGAACTCCAGGATGACGATGAAAAAACGACGTGAAATCCGGGCGATGAAGCCCGGACCAAGCGACAAAATGATAAAAAACGATGAGTTGGCGTGACGGCAAGCAAGGGATGGCTCCCGCGCGACTCAAAATGAAAACATTAAACGACAATCCCTACGTAACTTTGCTGAAGACTAAACATGGAATTAATGATACGACTTGCCACCTCTCATGACATTGATGAAATTACGGCCATCTACAATTGGATTCATCAATCGGAACAAGACGGGTATCTGCATACAGGCTGGCTGCCAGACGTCTATCCGGTCCGCGCCACAGCTTCAGATGCACTGGAGCGGCAAGATCTCTTTGTCTGCGAACGAGCAGGCAGAATCGCAGCCTCTGCCATTATCAATCAAATCCAGGTTCCGGCCTACGCCCGGGGACAATGGTCCTTCCCTGCCCCGGACGAAGAGGTGATGGTCCTGCATACGCTGACGGTCGATCCGGTCCTCACTGGACAAGGTATCGGCTGTTCCTTCGTGGCGTTCTATGAAAGCTATGCACAACGGCATGGGTGCCGGGTTTTGCGACTCGACACTAATGCCGTCAACACCGTAGCCGTCAAGATGTATAGAAAGCTGGGGTATCATGAGGCCGGCGTCGTTCCTTGCGTCTTCAACGGCATCCCTGACGTCCATCTCGTTCTGTTCGAGAAAGAATTGCCGAGCGGCCAGGAATAGATAACGATTCGCGATTCGACGTCCTCCGATGTCGCAGGGGGCGGTTGTATGAATCAGCCTGTGTGTTTTTCTATGGTCAATTTGACAAGCGTATCGACCAGTGCCTTCCGGTTCCTGTAACGTTCCGGTATCGCCACGACGGTATACCAGGCACCGGGATAGTCCCAAACCTGCTGAAAGTATTCTTCGACGGGATGCGGATCCACCACCTCCTCGATTTCAGGATACCTTTCATGAACCTTCTCCAGTACCTCCTCGTGAACCCATTCCCTGAATTCCGAGGCATACTTCAAATCCTGTTCGCTAAATGGTCCCATACTGACTGCATAAACTGGCTGCTTTCAAATATAAGAAAAACTCAGGAGGACGATGTCTTTGCCTGACGGCCGGTCTTCCGCCTCGCGCTTCAGCTCTTCCATCCGTCGCGCTTACGGAGTCGCGGGTTTGGGATACACGAAGGGATTTGAGGAGGAAGCGTAGATGTCGGAGCCTTGACTCTCACCGTCGACGTAAATTAACTTTCCGTATTCAGATGTCGTTGCGATGCCCCCTTTGACAGTCACGCTGCCGCCGACAAACGTGATATTACCGCAACTGTAATAAGATGTGTTCCCCGCTAGCGATCCCACTCCCCAGCCAGTATTCTGGTCGGCATTCACTACTACCGTTCCGCTAGCGAAGGTGATGTCGCCGCAGGAACTGTTACCACCACCACCGTTTCCGCAGCCGATGCCGGCAGCTTCTATGCCACCAGTCGCAGTCACGTTGCCGCCATTGATAGTGATGTTGCCAATACTGGATCCCCAGTTTGCTCCTATACCAGCAGCCATATTTCCTCCCGTAGCAGTGATGATTCCGCCTTCGATAACGATGTCAGCTCCGCTGTCATAGCCATAGCCATAGCGACCACCACCGATACCAGCATAATTAGATCCTCCTGATGCCTGAAGCGTGCCTGTGCCGT
>JAGDBQ010000121.1 GCA_017958985.1 Bacteroidales bacterium | reverse complement strand
TCTTGGAAAGGTTGGATACTTTAATCATAATGTGTTGTATTTGAATTGTTTATTCGTTCTTTAAGGATTCGACCGGATTAGCACTGGCCGCAGACCACGCTTGAAGGGTCACGGTGGCGACGGTGATGCCGATTACTATGATGAATGCCAGCATGAACAACCATGCGGGAATATTGGTGCGGAAGGCGAAGTGTTCCAGCCACCGCCGGCAGATTGCCAGGGCGACCGGTGCAGCAATGATGAAGCCTGCCGATGCTATCAGAAGGTACTTCCGCCCGATATGCCTCAGGATATCTTTCCTGGTAGCCCCGCTGACTTTCCGCAGTGCAATCTCCTTACGCATGAAACGCACGTCCAGCCATACGACGCCGAGTATCCCTATAAGGGTGATGATAAGCGACAGTATCGAGGACAGACGGATCAGGCGGGTCTGACGCGTCTCCTGCTCATACAGCATTTCCAGGTCGTTGTTCAGGAAACCCGTTTCAATCTCTGCCGGATCGATCATCGGTTTCATACTGCTGTAGATGTCGCTGGCTTTCTTGAGAATGGCGGCGGCATCCGCGCCCGGCTCTATCCTGATCATGAAGGAAGCAGCATTGTAACTCTCATTGATGAAAAGGGCAAAAGGTGAAAAACCTTTGTCAAGGGGCCTCGCGTGGTAGTCCTTAAGGATGCCTATGATTGGGCAATCATTCCGAGTCATGCTTTTTATCGTCTGTCCTACACCCAGGGAGGGCAACGCCTCGTGGAAGGATTCGTTGACAAGGACGACATTCTCTTCTCCCGGCAAGGGAAGGCGGCCATCGACCAGCTGGAGGTGGAAAAAGCCCGGATACTCGGGAAAAACTGATTCGAATTCATATGTCACCCTTCTGTCTCCATCCATGATCTCACTCATTGAAGAAACTGTTTGCATCGGAGACCCTCCACGTGTAGCGTCAACTACACCGGGGATATTCTTTATTTCCTCCAGGACATCTGCAACCTTGGTGTAACCATGGCTGCTCACCCTGACTATATAGTCGTGGTCGAAACCCAGCCCGTTGTTGTTCACCATATATGAAGTCTGCCGTTGCAGCATAAAGGCACAGATTAGGAAAACGAAGGACAGGACATACTGGAGAAGGATTGTGGCGGTCCGCAGACCGCCTCCTTTGGCAGACAGGGCGAATGACCCTTTCAGGACCAGTGCAGGCTGGAAGGACGTGCTGTACAGGGCCGGAGCGATTCCTGATAAGACTGCCAGGAGAAGCGCCGAAGCACCACCGATCCAAAGGATGGGAATATTCTTCTCCGGAGTCATGTTCCAGGACAGGAAAGTGCCCCACTGTGTGCCGCTGATGCCCTTCATCGCGAGCACCCCTATGAGATAGGCGCATCCCACGAGGACAAAGGCCTGAACAAGCTGGCGGGCAATCAGGGACGCGCGCTGCTCTCCCAGGACCTTCCGGGTATTGATGCCCTTGATCCGGAACGGGATGGATGCCATGGCGAAATTGACGTAGTTGAACCCGGAGATTATCAGGAACAGTACTGCGATGGTCAGAAGGACCAGGCAAAGGGTCCTGTTCCCGTGCGGAATGACGTCATATCCCATTATATCCTTTTCAAACCACGCCTCGTGGATCTGGGTGATGCGGTATCCGCTCTGGCTCTCAACCAGCCTGACGTTTGCTACGGCTTTTCGCACAGCTTCGAGGTCGGCGCCGGGAGCCAGTTTGAGATAAGCCTTATGGGGACCGTAGTTCGGCAGGGTCAGGTCTTTTTCCCCTTCGTGGAAGAGAAAGCCGTTGACCATGCTCTCGTTCTCCTTCCGGTCCTTGTAAATGCCTTTGATGCGATACTCATCTCTGGAATACATGACGATTTCCCCGACAGGGTCCCTGTCACGGAAATACTGTTTCGCGGTCGATTCAGATATGATGGCATCGCCTGCCTGTGAGAAATCCTCCCTGCGCCCTTCGAGCAAAGTGACGTTGAAAACGTCCAGCACAGACGTCTCGGTATGTGCGTAATTCGCACCATAAGCCGTCACCCACTCTCCGCTGGCATCCTTGTATTTGATGAACCCGACCGGGTCATTCCTGGCCCCATCATAATCGCAGGCAGTCAGGACATCAGGGGAGCAGTCCACCATCATTGGAATCAGCGGCCGGAGGACCGAAGTTCTGTACTGGCCGGGAGTGAGAGGTGAGGGGACTTCGAGGACATAAACGTCCTTCGCTCCCTTGAAACGGTCATACCTGTAATCCCACCACACCTGGCTCAGGAGGATCAGGAAGATGGAGAAGGCTATGCCGAGACCGATCAGGTTCATCAGCGCCGGAAGCCATCGGGTTTTGATCTTCAACGGTTTCATATGATCAGAATACTAGGATGTCACTGTCGCCGTAGGTATCGTAGCCTGAGGTGATGACCTTTTCTCCCGGCTCCAGGCCTTCCAGCACCTCGTAGTACTGGGGGTTCTGACGCCCGATGCGGATTTCGCGCTTCACAGCTTTATTTCCATCCTTGCTCACGACATAGATCCATTTGCCGCCAGTCTTCTGGTAGAAGGTGCCGCGGGGGATGATGACAGCCTCTTCGGGCTGGCCAAGCTGGAGGTTGAGGTAATAGGTCTGGCCGGAGCGGATGTTCTCCGGCTGCTGGCCCTCGAACTTGAAGTCGGCCTGGAACTTGCCGTCACGCACCTCGGGGTACACTTTCCGTATGCTGGTGGCATAGGTCTCGCCCTGGCGCTC
>JAGDBQ010000120.1 GCA_017958985.1 Bacteroidales bacterium | reverse complement strand
CGAACTGGGCTGGGAACCGTCGCTGCAGTTCGAAGAAGGCATCGAGAAGACCATCCAGTGGTATCTTGAAAACCAAGACTGGCTGGACAACGTGACCAGCGGGGAGTATCAGAAGTATTACGAGGAGATGTACAAGGGAAGATAATGCCCCGGATCACCACGAATTTCATCTACAACGTCGCCCTGACGTTGTCCACCTATTTGATCAATCTGGCCTTGTTTCCGTACGTGTCCAGGGTCCTGGGCGTGGAAATGGTGGGCAAGGTGGGGTTCGTGAATGAGACGATCAGCTATTTTTCCCTTTTTGCCATCCTGGGAATCCCGACCATCGGAATCCGGGAGATAGCTTCATGCGGGAATGACCGGGAGCGGAGGTCCCGGGTCTTTTCCAACCTGCTGGTGCTTCTGGCAGGACTGACTACTGCCGTGATGGGCGTCTACCTGGCCGCCATCTTTATCGTCAACCGCTTCCAGGCCGACCGGAATCTCTTCATTATCGGAACGGGGACCTTGTTGTTCACATCTTTCCTGATCGAATGGTTCTATCAGGGCTTGGAGAACTTCCGGTATATCACCATCCGGTCAATTCTCGTGAAACTGGTTTACGCGCTGGCGGTATTCCTGACTGTCCGTCACCCGGAAGATTATGTACGGTATTTTACGTTGACAGTCCTGGCTGTCGTGTTGAACGCGGCCATCAATGTAGGCTATTCCCGTCGCTTTGCGACCTTCTCCCTGCGCAACCTGGATCTCAAGGCTTATTTTAAGCCTTTGTTTTCGCTGGGTCTTTACAAAGTAATGATATCGATGTACACGACTTTCAATGTGGTGTATCTCGGTTTCGTCTCCACCGAGACTGAAGTCGGCTATTATTACGCTTCCAAGAAACTCTTCTACATCCTGCTGGGCCTCTTCTCAGCCTTTGCGACCGTGATGATGCCCAGGATGAGTTCCCTGGTGGAAAAAGGGGACAAGGAAGAGTTCCATCGGAAAGTCGGCCAGATGTTCGACCTGGTTTTCGCGATTGCGATTCCGCTGGTCGTCTACCTGGTTTTGATGGCTTCCAAGATCATCGGGCTGATGTCCGGATTCGGCTACGAAGGCGCTGTGCTTCCTATGCAGATCATATCGCCCGTGCTGCTGCTTTCCAGCATGGCTCAAATCTGGGTCATCCAGATTTTGCTGCCGCTGCGGAAAGACCGGATCATTTTACTGAGTTCCATCATCGGGGCCGTCACCGGAATCATCGTCAATATCCTGTTGGTGGGGAGGCTTGGTGCTGTCGGCTCCGCCATCGTCATGTTGTGCTCGGAACTGGCTGGAAACTTGTTTGGCTTCGTCTATGCCCTCCGAGGCGGCTATCTTCGCTTTCCTTTGAAGCAGGCTGGGATTTTCCTAATCGGATCCCTGCCTTATGCCTTATGCTGTCTGCCAGGGCTGTTCATCGACGGCTGTTTCCCTGCTCTCCTCGTCACCGGAGTGCTATGTCTGCTGTATTTCCTCCTGTTCAACATCGTTATTTACAAGGATTCCAGCATTTCGGTGTATATCCGTTTCGTCCTTTCGCGTATCCGATGAAGATTGCGGCGATAACCATCTTTTGTGACGAGCACTTCCGGGCGGATGCTTGGAGGCAGTACTACAATGAGTACAAGGATGACTTGTACCTGCACGTCATCGTGAACAACGGCAATCCCGAAGATATGGAATATCTGCAGGAACGGTTTCCGGAGTCGTTGGTCTTGTTCAGTCCTACACGGAATATGATGGCATCCTATAACCTGGCTCTGCAGGCGGTCCTGAAGGACCCTGAAGTGGATGCGGTCGCGCAGATCGTCAACGATATCCGACTCTCTCCTCATGGTTTTTCAACCTTATACGGGTATTTGGAAGACAAT
>JAGDBQ010000119.1 GCA_017958985.1 Bacteroidales bacterium | reverse complement strand
TTGCTATTGCGGAAGCCAGCTGGTCGCCAAGACCTATGGAATAGCCTTCCGAAGAGAAAAAGACCCGGTTGAAAGTGTCCGCGAGGAGGATCCTCGGCATCGAGTGCCCGTCCATCTCCTTCCTGGGGGCTATTCCGAAGCGGACATTGGAAGGTAGCTTCTCCGAATATTCCTTCATCCAGTCAAGCCCCTCCGGAGTGGACAGCAGCAGGATAGGCCTGCCCCAGGCTTCAAGGACTTCCTTGGCCGCAGCCAGGTCCTTGATCGCGTGGACAGAAGGTTCCTGACGCGGAGAGAGGAAACAGACCACGAAGTTCCCCCTTCCGGTAACCGAAAGGATGGAGACCGGTTCCGCTCCTGGAGTCCTGAAAAACCTTGTCTCCGAATCGAATTCCCCGATGACCGGGAGCTTGTCTTCCGGAATGGTGACCGTAAGGTCCAGGACGGTGGTCTTTCCTTCGCTGACGGAGAATTGCTGCATCGTGACCGGAACGCTGCCGTCGGAAAGACGGTTGCCGCTTACGAGAACATAGTCCCCCTCGTCAAGCGAAGCCCCGTCCTTGAATACGCTGGCCCAGCTCACTCCGCCTCCCATATCCACCTGACCCTCGTCGAAAGTCAGGAGCTGGGTCCTTCCCTCGGATATCTTGCTGATGGTGAAATGAGTATAATAACCCGGGTTGGAGAGTATCTCCGTAGGTACATATTTCAGGACGAGTTTCCCGGCAGGCGCGACCGACTGGACCTCGCTGTCGAAATCCACGTCGGTCCAGACTCCGGAGTCCTTGTACTGAACCTTCCCGGTGACAGGATCCTTCCTGGCATCGATACCGAGGGTCCTTGCAAGGGAAACGAAGAATATATCCCTCGAACGAGGGTCCGCGGTCCTGGCTTCATAGACTCCGGCAGGAGACATCGTTATCCTCCAGGCCTTGGTGCTTCCGGTGAGCCTGACATTATCCCTAACCCACGTGATAAGTTTTTGAGGATCAGACAGTTCTTTCTGTTCTTCCGCTGTAAAGGCAGTGGTAGTGAAGAAAGTCTTGTAAGGCGTCAGGAACTCGTTCTCGACCCTCGGGCAGAGGATGGGAGGTATTCCGGAAGCCGAAGTGACGCTCATATTGTCCTCGAGTATCTCGTCCGTTATGTCGATTAGATCCTTGTCGGACAGCGAACGGAGCAACTCCAGGGCCTTGGCGTAATCTTCACCCTGATGACTGTCCAGGAAAGCCTTCACCACCTCGTGGTTGCCAGCGGCCTTGGCCAGGAGATCGTTCACCTCCGTTCCGTCAGCCTGGACGAAAGTGGCCATATAGGTTTTGCGGACGAGGTCCTCCTGGGCTAACCGGACATTATTCTCTTTCCTTTGATCCTCAGTTACTTCCGGAAGCACAACCTGCTCGGGAGGAGGAACTATCATAAGGCTCTGGGCTTCCGCCGGATGAGTATCGGAGATCGTTATGCGGACCTCCTTGTCCGTCCCGAAGGAGACTTTGGAATATCCGTACCTGCCGTCTTTTGACGCCCAGCACAGCATATCTCCCTTTCCGGCCGTAAGGAAGGTCTTCCCGTCCTGTCCGGTGAATTTGGAAAGGGCAGGATAGAACTCTGCGTAATTGTATATCTTGAAATCTACAAGGGCCCCTTCTACAGCATTTCCTTCCTCATCCACAACTTCGAAATCCACCCTGGCGGTCTCGGCATAGTTGTCTATCAGGTTGATTTCCGTGAAGTTAGGCCCTTCCATCACTTTTTCTTCCGGACCATCGTACTTTCCGAACACCCTGGTATGCATCAGCAAGGCGCGGCTCGCCGGGGCGTTGAACCAGCCAAGGTTCAATACCGGTTCCGGTTCGCAGGCCCCGAGGAAATACCAGGTCCCGTCAGCCCAGGCTTCCACCCAGGCGTGGTTGTCGTCGGTATGCGCCCAGCGCGGAGTATATACCTGCCTGGCCGGTATCCCGACGGCCCTGAGGGCAGCCACGGTGAAAGTCGCCTCCTCGCCGCAACGTCCGAGCGTGCTCTTGGCACAGGAGAGAGGAGAAAGGGTCCTGGCGTCCGACGGCTTGTAAGTCAGCTTTTCGTGGCACCAGTGGTTCACTTCCAGGATGGCATCCTGCATCGACAGGCCTTCTAGACGAGGTTTGAGCTCGCGGTAGAAAGCCACGCGGGAAGTATCCAGGTTCTCGTTGTTGACCCTGACCGGAAGTACGAAGTGACGGAATATCCTTTCCGGGACGTCCCAGCCCATCTCTTCGCGGGCAAGGAAAGAACTCCTCACGTTCTGGAGGAAATAATCGGCCGGGTAGTCTGTCAGATCCGCAAGCGGCATATATGCATAGAGGAACTCCAGGGCCTCCAGCTCCGCAGTGGTGAGGTAGCAATCCTTGACATAGCCGTGGTTACAGGTGATGCTCCTGTTCCCATAATCTATGTCCAAGGTGAGCGGGGAGACCTCTTCCATCCTGGAACGGAGGTCATTCTCGACCTGGCTGCGGTAAGCTGGATCGGATATGAAATGGTGTACCTCGCAAGAGGACAGGACCGCGATCGCGCAGACCGCTGCTGCCAGGATCCTGTATAGGATGGTTTTACGCATATATTCAGACCGGTTGCATTATAAAGAGGGCCGACCCTGCGAGCCGGCCCTTCCGTGTATGTCAAGAAGATTAGTCCTCTTCCTGTTCCTGGGCGGCGTACTCGGCCAGAAGCTTGGTCTGTACGTCTGCAGGGACCGGCTGGTAGTCAGCGAACTTCATCGAGAAGGTAGCTGCACCTCCGGTGAGAGAGCTCAGGGTGGTGGAATACCTGTAGAGCTCTGCGAGCGGAACGCGTGCGTGAAGGATGGTGAATCCCCTGTCCATATCCTGGTTCATAATCATACCACGACGGCCGTTGAGGTCGGACATACAAGGTCCCACATACTCGTTAGGAGTCATGATGTCGACGTTGTAGATAGGTTCGAGGATCTTCGGACCAGCGTTGCGGAAGGCCTCCTTGAAGGCGTTGCGGCCGGCGATGATGAAGGCGATTTCCTTGGAATCCACCGGGTGCATCTTACCGTCATAGACATATACCCTGATGTCGCGGGCATAGGATCCGGTAAGAGGACCTTCAGTCATCTTGTCGTTGATACCCTTGAGGATGGCTGGCATGAAGCCGAGGTCGATGGCACCACCGACGACGCAGTTGATGAACTCCAGCTTGCCGCCCCATTCGAGATCGTAGCTTTCCTGGGACTTGACGTTGAGGATAGTCTCCTTGCCGCCGATCATGAACTTGATGCCTGCAGGCTCTCCTTCGACGTAAGGGCAGACGAGAAGATGGACTTCTCCGAACTGACCGGCGCCTCCGGACTGCTTCTTGTGACGGTACTGTGCCGTAGCCACCTTGGTGATGGTCTCACGGTAAGGAACCTTAGGAGCGATGAACTCGACGTTGAGCTTGTATTCATTGGTGAGCTTCCACTTGACAAGGTTGATAGCCTGCTCGCCCTGGCCGCTCAGAATGGTCTGGCGGAGTTCCTTGGAATATTCGACATTGACGGTAGGATCGAGAGCGGCGATCTTGTTGAGAGCCTCTCCGACCTTTGCCTCATCGTTCTTGTCGGCAGCCTTGACAGCGCAGCGGTACTTGGCATCAGGGAAGATCATATGCTCGATGGCATCCTGTCCTGGAGCTGCGAGAGTAACGTCGGTCTTGCCGGCCTTGAGCTTCATGACGCAACCGATGTCACCGGCGCAGATCTTGGAAACCTTCTCCTTCTTGTCTCCAGCCACGGCATAGATAGCGGAAAGGCGCTCGCCGTTGCCGGTCTCAGGATTCACGAGGTCGGCTCCCTCAGTGAGGGTTCCGCTCATCACCTTGAAATAAGAAACCTCTCCGAGGTGCTGCTCGACGGAAGTCTTGTAGATGAAGATGCTGACAGGGCCGGCTGGGTCGCACTTGACCTCGCCACCGGTGATGGTCTTGGAAACCTGGCCTTCCGGAGACGGAGTTACGTTGATGATGAACTCCATAAGCCTCTTGACACCGATATCTTTCTTTGCGGAGAGGCAGAATACAGGCATAACCTCGCCCTTGGCGAAACCTGCACTCAGGCCGGCGCGGACTTCCTCGATGGAAAGCTCCATCGTCTCGAAGTACTTCTCCATAAGGGCATCGTCGCCCTCGGCAGCCTTCTCGACGAGTTCCATATGCATAGTCTCGGCCTCATCGGCGTACTCTGCAGGAATCTCAAGCTCTTCACGGGTACCGTTCTCGTCCTTGAAGCGATAGTACTTCATGGTGAGGACATCGATGAATCCGTTGAATCCGAGTCCCGGGTTCACAGGGAACTGGACGAAGACGACCTTCTTTCCGAAAGCTTCCTTGAGGGTGTCACGGCTGTGCTCCCAGTTGGCCTTCTCGGTGTCCAGCTGGTTGACGGCCACCATCACAGGCTTGTTGTACTGCTCTGCGTAGCGGGCGAAGATCTCTGAGCCTACCTCTACACCCTGCTGGGCGTTGATAAGGAGGACTGCAGACTCGCAGACCTTGAATGCCGAAAGGGCACCACCGCAGAAGTCGTCCGAACCAGGAGCGTCGATCACGTTGATCTTGTTGTTCATGAACTCAGCGTAGAGCGGAGTAGCATAAACTGACTTCTGGTTTGTCTGCTCGAACTCGGTATTGTCGGAAACAGTGTTCTTTCCTTCCACCGTACCTCTGCGTTCGATCACTTTGCCCTCGTAGAGCATGGCTTCTGACAACGTGGTCTTTCCGGACTTTGCGCTACCGATCAAAACCACATTGCGAATGTCTTTTGATGAATATTCTTTCATTTCTATAAGTTATTAATTATGAACAATTCGAATACAAATGAGCATAACTGGGCAAAAGTAGTAAAAAAATGGCCCACTACCAAAATAAAGTCATACGACCTCATCCTGCTCCAGATACAGGTCCACCAAGTCCTGCCCGCTGTATCCCAATTCTTCTACCAGCATTTCGTCCAGGGCGACGGGATCCGCACCGATCCTCAGGCAGATTCCCAGGAAGTCGCAGTCCCTGTACAGCTTTTCCTCATTCATCGCAAGCTCGAAAGCCGCATAGTATTTTTCAATCTTTTCCATTTTGCTTGAGTTTCCGGCAAGTTAAGAAACTCCACCGTAAAGTTACCGGTCCTGCGCTATGTTTCAGGGGGAATCTTCCCGGAATAACAACTTTTTTATCAAAAATCTGTGTTTTTTATAACCTGTGGTTTGTAATACAAACTTGTAGTTGTCATTAACCAACACGATATATCAGTAATTTTGAGTCACTGCAAACAACGGGCTTACGAGATGGCTGAAATTATTGAATTGGACGACCGCATTATGGGGGAAAACCTCAGGAAGGCAAGGATGGCCCGGGGAATGACCCAGACCGAGATTGCCGAGCGGGTGAATATCTCGCTGACCGCCTACCAGAAAATAGAATCCGGAAAGACACGGATCATAAACAAGAACTACGAAAAATGCGCGGACGTGCTCGGCATCCCTCTCGTCGAACTCGTCAACGGGTTTATGCCCATTATGGATTCGGTTGAGGTATTGGAAGACGTCAGGGAGGAATACCTGTCCAAGATAGACCAGTTGTCGGACAAGTTAGCTTCCCTGGAAGACACCCTCCGCGACAAGGAGAAACTCATCTACACGCAGGAACTCCTGATAGAGCATCTCCAGAAATAATTTGTTTAACTTTGTGGCAGACACATTCACTGCAAGGATGCCACGGGAAATCCATCTTCTTCCATACCTTGAAGCCGGAAGGCTCGAAGCTGGCTGCGACGAAGCCGGAAGGGGCCCGCTTGCCGGACCTGTATTCGCTGCCGCCGTCATCCTTCCCGAAGACTTCCACCACCCTCTCCTGAACGATTCGAAGAAAATGAGCGAAAAGGACAGGGATATCCTGAGGCCGGTGATCGAGAAGGAAGCCGTCGCCTGGGCTGTCGAGGCGGTCAGCCCCGAGGAAATCGATTCGCTCAACATCCTGTGGGCATCCGTCACGGGAATGCAGAGGGCAGTGAGGAAACTGTCGGTAAAACCGGACTTCCTGCTCATCGACGGGAACAAATTCAGGCCTTTCGACGGATATTCCTTCAACAGGTACCGCACCGTGGTCCACGGAGATGCGACCTATGCTTCCATAGCGGCAGCCTCCGTACTCGCCAAAACCTGGAGGGATGAGTATATG
>JAGDBQ010000118.1 GCA_017958985.1 Bacteroidales bacterium | reverse complement strand
TGCAAATATAACAAAAACGGCTATATTTGCTATCTATGAATATCTTTCCCGAAGACAAGGAACTCAAGAGGCTGATCACCCTCGATGACCCCTCTCCCCTGCGTGCAGCTGCTGACAAGTTGCGGAGAGAGAGGTATGGCACGGATGTATATGTCCGCGGGCTCATCGAATTCACCAACCATTGCCGCAACAACTGCAGGTACTGCGGCATACGCGCGGGAAACACTTCCGTCCGCAGATACAGGTTGTCCGAGGAAGAAATCATCTCAATAGCTGACAAGGGGTACGGACAAGGATTCAGGACAATCGTTCTCCAGGGCGGAGAAGACCCGGCTTTCGATGACGGGAGCATATGCCGTATCATAAAAGGAATCAAGGACGTCCATCCTGACTGCGCAGTCACCCTTTCCATAGGAGAAAAGCCGGAAGAATCATACAGGAAGTATTTCGAAGCCGGAGCTTCCCGTTACCTTCTAAGACACGAAACCGCAAACGAAGCCCACTATCGCAAGCTTCACCCGGACTCGATGAGCCTGTCCGACAGGAAGCAATGTCTGCATAACCTGAAAGGAATCGGCTTCCAGGTCGGTGCCGGCTTCATGGTCGGATCTCCGTACCAGACCCTTGACAACCTGGTCGCGGACCTGCGCTTCCTCCAGGAACTCCAGCCTGCTATGATTGGGATCGGGCCTTTCATCCCTGCCAAGGGTACCCCTTTCGAGAATGAGCCGCAAGGTTCACTGCAAATGACCCTGAACCTGATTTCCATCCTGCGGATCATGTTCCCGTACGCCCTGATCCCTGCGACAACTTCCCTGCGCACCATCAGCCTGGAAGGGACGATCCTCGGACTGAAGGCTGGTGCGAACGTCCTGATGCCGAATCTCACACCTCCGGATGTCCGGAAACTATACTCGATCTACGACAACAAGTCCAGCATAAAGGAAGAGGCCTCCGTCACGGACGGAAGCCTCTCCAAACTCGTACGCTCCGCCGGTTACGAGATAGTCGTCGACCGGGGCGACGTCAAAGCCGTTTCCTAAGGTTCAAGCTCATCTATCGGCTGCTCAGGCAGGCACGACCTGGTGGTTTTCCAGGAATATGCCTTCCTGAGGTCCAGGACCAGTTCGGTTTTCGGATCGGTGCAGTCAGCTCCCACGAACAATCTGTAGGTTCCCTTCGCGGTTTCCCAAGCCGAAGCCTGCTCGTTGAACGATGCAAGTGAATATGCGCTGAACTCCAGGTTCACCACCTCGCTCTCCCCTGGCTGGAGAAGGCCGGTCTTGGCGAAAGCCTTGAGTTCCCTGGCAGGCTTGGCCATATTCCCGGAAGGAGCCGATACATAAAGGCCGACAGCTTCCTTCCCGGCAACCTTGCCGGTATTCGTAATAGTCACGCTCACCCGGTATGCATTGCCTTCCTTGCCTGCTCCGCGGAGCTGCGTGACCTTGGCATCGGAATAGTCAAACGAAGTATAACTCATTCCAAATCCGAAGGGATAGCACACTTCATTTGAAGTAGTGGTAAAATACCTGTATCCCACATATATGCCCTCGGAATAGACTGTGTAGTCTTCGTTTCTGATCTGCTCCCTTGAGAAGTCCGGCTTCAAGCTGCCGTTGTTGGAAAGCTTCCCGTGATAGTCATAAGGGAAATCCTTTGCCGAAGGAAGGTCGAAATAATCATTCGGGAAGGTCATCGGGAGGCGGCCCGAAGGATTGACCTTGCCGGTGAGGACATCTGCTATGGAACGACCTGCCTCCATACCCGGAAGCCAAGCGCAGAGGATGGCATCCACCTTGTCTTTCCAGGAGGCGACCTCTACAGGATTGCATACATTCAGGACTACCACCACCTTCTTCCCTTTCCCGTGGAAAGCATCGGAGACATTCGCGATCATGTCCTTCTCGTCGGCGGTCAGGTTGAAATCATAATCGAGCAGACGGTCCTTGCATTCGCCGGAATTACGGCTGACAGTGATTACCGCCACGTCGGAAGACTGTGCTATGGAGGTTATGAACTTGACAGAAAGAGGCGTCTCCGGGATCAGGGCTTTCCCGACGTGTACGCGGATCCACTCGTTGTAGTCCATATTCTTCCTTCCGAAGCGGACATAATCGGTATAGAGGTCCTCCAGACGGCTTTCGAGACCGAAACCTGCCTCGCGCAGACCTTCGATGATAGTGACCGTATGCTCTGAGAATACGTTGCCGGCTCCCCAGCCCGCACCCTGGGTATCATAGGAACCCACGCCGAACAGGGCGACCTCCTGCTTTGCAAGCGGCAGTACGCCGTCGTTCTTGAGCAGCACGCAGCCGTCGGCACCGACCTCGCGGACCATCGGAGCGGCCTCCGGAGAAACCTTCTCCGAATACTCATTCCCCTTGAACGTCGGAGTCTTCACCACAAGCTCAAGCACCCTCTTTACTGCCTTGTCCAATGCCTTGATATCCAATACTCCCGACTTTGCTGCCTCAAGCAATGCTTCATATTCCCCACTCGTTCCTGGCTGGAAGATGTCGTTGCCGCTTTCGAGCTGTACGACAGGATGGCGGAGCCCGGTCCAGTCAGTTACGACGACGTTACGGAAGCCCCACTCGTCGCGGAGGATGGATGTCAGCAAGCCTTTGTCCTCCTGGGTCCAGGGACCGTTAAGGCGGTTATATGAAGACATCACAGTCCACGGCTGGGATTCCTTGACGCAGATCTCGAAGCCTTTCAGGTAAATCTCCCTCAATGCCCTGGCGCTGACCCGGGTATCGTTGATGATGCGCTGGGTCTCCTGGTTATTGGCGGCATAGTGCTTTATCGAAGTGCCGACCCCCTGGCTCTGCACCCCGCGGACGTAAGCCGAAGCTATCTTGCCGGTCACCACGGGGTCCTCCGAGTAATACTCGAAATTCCTGCCGTTCAATGGGTTGCGCTGAAGGTTCATGCCCGGTCCGAGCAGAACGTCCACTCCGTGCTCCTTGACTTCACGCCCGAGGACCTGTCCCATCTCATATACAAGCCCCGTATCCCAGGTCGCCGCAACCGCAGTACCTATCGGGAAAGCCGTGCAGTAGTATGTGTTAGGGTCTCCTTCCCTCTTCGGCTCTATCCGCAGACCCATAGGGCCGTCCGCCATCACGGTAGCCGGTATCCCGAGCCTTTCGATCGGAGCCGTCCTTCCGGCAATTCCCGGGACGGTAGTCGTGGAACCGTAGTTGTTGTTGATGCCCACGACGATACGTATCTTCTCCTCCAATGTCATAGCCTTGATGACTTTGTCGATATTCCCGGCATTTAGCTTGGGCTGGGCCTGGACCGAGTAAGCCGACGCTGAGAGGATGGCCAGCAGGAACGCCAGTCCGAATCTGGATGTTCTATTCATAATCATTATCGATGGATAGCTGTTGTTTTACTGAGTAATCTGGTTCCCCGTGTAGAGTTCATAGTATTTCCCCTTCTGGGCGAGGAGTTCATCGTGGCGGCCGCGTTCGATTATGCGTCCGTTGTCCATCACCATTATGTAATTGGCGTTCTGGACTGTGGAAAGGCGGTGGGCGATCACGAACGTCGTCCTGCCCTTCATCAGGGAATCCATACCCCTCTGGATCAGTTTCTCCGTCCTGGTATCGATGGAGGAAGTCGCCTCGTCGAGGATAAGCACCGGAGGATTGGCGACAGCAGCGCGGGCGATCGCAAGCAACTGGCGTTCACCCTGCGAGAGGTTGCCGCCATCCGCAGAGAGGATGGTATTGTATCCTTTCGGCAGACGTCTGATGAACGAATCCGCATAGACCAGCTTCGCAGCCTTGCGGCATTCCTCGTCCGTAGCGTCCAGGCGCCCGTACCTGATATTGTCCAGAACGGAAGCGGAGAACAGCTTGGTCTCCTGGAGGACGAACCCGAGACTCCGCCGCAGCGAATCCTTCTCGATGTCACGGATGTCGAAGCCGTCATAGGTAATCGTCCCTTCCTGTATTTCATAGAACCTGTTGATGAGGTTCGTGATAGTGGTCTTTCCGGCGCCCGTACCTCCTACGAAAGCGATCTTCTGGCCCGGATAAGCGGTCAGGGTGATGTCGAAAAGGACCTGTTTTTCCGGTACATAACTGAAATCAACATCGGTCAGGGAGACAAGTCCCTGGAGAGGGACAAGGTCCTGGCCGCCTTCCCTCATCCAAGCCCAAGAGCCTGTTCTCTTCTCGCTAACTTCAAGATTTCCAGCACTTGAAACAATTGTGTTTACTAGTGTAACATTTCCGTTATCAATCTCTTTGGGCTCATCGAGCAGTCCATAGACACGGTCCGTACCGGCTGAAGCCATGGCAATCGAGTTGATCTCGTTGGAGATGCTGGAAATCGGCCTGGTGAAGTTCTTCTGGAGCGTCAGGAAAGCCACGAGGGTACCAAGGGTAAGGACGGAACCGTTCAATCCGCAGAGGTACCAGGCAGACAATCCTCCCAAAGCTATCAGTGCCCCCACGACGGAAGTAAGCACATAGCCGAGGTTTCCGATATTCCCGTTGATAGGCATTATGACGGAGGCGATCTTGTTGGCATTGAAGACGCTGCTCCTGAGGTTTTCGTTGATGACGGCGAATTCCTCCACGGCTTTCTTCTCGTGGCAGTAAACCTTCACTACCCTCTGCCCCGACACCATCTCCTCTATGAATCCGTTCACGATGCCGAGATTCCTCTGCCTCTGGACGAAGAACTCCTTGGACATCTTGCCCAGCCTGGTCGTCACCCGTACGGTCAGGGCGGCCATCAGGATGGAAACCAGGGTCAGAGGAAGGGACAGGACTATCATTGAAATGAATGTCGACAGCAGCGTGATGAGAGACTGGAACAGGTTCGGAACCGTATTCCCGATAACTTGCCTCAAGGTGTCCACGTCATTGGTATATACGGACATCACGTCGCCGTGGGAATGGGAATCGAAGTAGCCGAGAGGAAGATCCTCCATATGGGCGAACAGATCCTCGCGGAGCTTGAGCATAGTTCCCTGCCCTACGTGGATCATGATCAGGTTGTATGAATACGATGCCACCACTCCCACGAGCAGTACCGCACCGAGTTTCACCAAACCCAGCGCCAGAGGGGAGAAATCGGGCAAGGACTGTCCCAGCATCGGAGTGATGTAGTCGTCGATAAGGGTCCTCGTGAAGAGCGAGGACGCCAGGGTCGCTAGAGCTGAAACCACGATGCAGGCCAGCACGATGAGGAACCTGTACTTATAATTCTTGAATATGAACCCGAACAGCCTCCAGACGGTCGAGCCTCTGCCAAGGCTTTTCTTGAGTTCGGCCCTCGAAAGATGGGAAGGTTCCCTCATACCCCTGGCCTTGTTCGAACCGCCTCCCGGGGCGAAAGCTTTCTGTGCATTCATCGTCTGCCCTCCTTTTCGTCAAAGTCAGCCTCGGCACCCGAGGTCTGCATCTCGTAGATATCCTTGTATATCTCACTG
The DNA here is from genome assembly GCA_017958985.1 of Bacteroidales bacterium. Lineage (GTDB taxonomy): Bacteria > Bacteroidota > Bacteroidia > Bacteroidales > UBA932 > Cryptobacteroides. The sequence continues at coordinate 19,350 of JAGDBQ010000118.1, read as the reverse complement.
GTCCTGAGCAGGTTTTCGTGTGTATCGAAAGCTGCCACCTTTCCGTTCTCCATCACGATTATCCTGTCCGCATCCTGGATGCTCAGGATACGCTGCGATATGATGATCTTCGTGAGCCCTTCTATCTTTCCGGACAGAGCCCGGCGTATACTTGCATCCGTTGCCGTATCCACGGCGGAAGTCGAATCGTCGAGGATAAGGACCCTGGGCTTCTTGAGCAACGCCCTGGCTATGCATATCCTCTGCCTCTGGCCTCCGGAGATGTTGGTGCCGCCCTGGTCTATGATCGTATCATACTTGTCCGGCATCCGCTCTATGAATTCGTCCGCACAGGCCTGCCTGCAGGCTTCGATGCATTCCTCGAGAGTGGCATCCTCCTTCCCCCAACGCAGATTGTCCAGGATGGTTCCGGAGAACAGGGTGCTCTTCTGGAGCACGACGGCCACCTGGTTGCGGAGAGCTTCCATAGAATATTCACGGACATCCACCCCTCCGACCTTGACGCTGCCTTCAGATACATCATATAGCCTGGAGATCAGGTACACAAGCGACGATTTACCGCTACCGGTTCCTCCTATGACTCCGATTGTTTCACCGGCATCTATATGAAGGTCAATGTCTATGAGTGCATTATCTCCACCCTTGGTATAAGCGAAATAAACATCATTGAAATCTATGCTGCCGTCCTTCACTTCCGTGATGGGAGACTCCGGGTCAGCCATATCGGGCTCTTCTTCGATGACGTCCGCTATCCTCTTGCCGCTCGCCGCACTCTGGGTGAGCTGGACGAAGATCATAGACAGCATCATCAAGGAAGACATAACCGTCATTATATACGTAAAGAGAGACGTTAACTGACCGGTTGTAAGTGTGCCTCCTACAATGAAATGAGCTCCGAACCAAGATATGGAGATGATGCAGCCGTACACCACCAGGTTCATAACCGGATGGTTCAATGCCATCAGACTTTCGGCCTTGACGTTGAGGTTATACAGCGAGAGGGCTGCCTTGTCGAACTTACTCATCTCGTGGTCTTCCCTCACGTATGCTTTCACCACCCTGATGGCATCGATGTTCTCCTGGATCACGCCGTTGAGCCTGTCGTACTTCTCGAATATCTGCACGAAGAGCTTGGACGCCCTCTTAATGAGCAGGAAAAGGAATGTGCTCAGGACCACCATCGCGATCAGGAATATGATACTCAGCCTGCCGTTGATGAAGAAGCACATGAAGAGGCTGAAAAACATATTCAGAGGAGCCCTGAAACTGGTCCGCAGGAGCATCTGGAACGCATTCTGGATATTGCTCACGTCGGTTGTCATCCTGGTCACGAGGCCGGCCGTCGAATACTTGTCGATGTCCGAGAAGGAGAATGTCTGGATATTCTCGTACATGGCCATACGGAGGTTGGCTGCAAGTCCCGAAGATGAATATGCCGCAAAACGGGCCGCCAGGATGCCGAAGAGGGTGCTGAAGAAGGCCATCAGGAGCATCAGGCCTCCGTATCTGTATACTTCGGGCATACTGCCGGCGCTTATCCCCTTGTCAATCAGAGACGCCGTCACATACGGGATGAGCACTCCCATTATCACCTCGGCGGTGGTCCATACGGGCGTAAGCAAAGCAGCAGCCTTGTACTGCTTCACTTGGGAAAGCAATGTCCTAAGCATTTGCTGCGATGCATTCTATCTCCACGAGGGCGCCTTTCGGGAGGGTCTTCACCGCAAAAGCGCATCGGGCCGGGAACGGTGCTTCGAAGAATTCTGAATACACCCCGTTCATAGCGGCGAAATCGCCCATATCGGCAAGGAGCACCGTCGTCTTGACAACCTTTCCCATACCGGAGCCGGCCTGCTCGAGGATCGACTTCAGGTTTGCAAGGGACTGCCTGGTCTGAGCCTCGATCCCTCCCTGCGGGAACTCTCCCGTGGCCGGATCTATCGGAAGCTGCCCGGAAACGAATATGAAACCACCCTGCTCGATCGCCTGGCTGTACGGGCCGATGGCCGCCGGAGCCTTTTCTGTACTTATCTGTTTCATCATTTAAAGATATTTGCCTTTTGTCAATCTACAAATATAAAAAAATGCTAAATTTGAGACAACAGATCACCATAACCTCAGATTATGCACCCTAGGACCATCATCAGCATAGCAGCCGCCCTGGCGGCATTCATATCCGTTCCGTCCGCTGCACAGTCCGTGAAGGACCTGCAACAAGGCTTCCAGGACCCTCCCAAGGAATCCAGACCGAGAGTCTGGTGGCACTGGATGAACGGGAACATCACCAAGGACGGTATCAGGAAAGACTTGCAGTGGATGAAGGATGCGGGGATCGCAGGTTTCCACAACTTCGACGCAGGGCTCGAGACGCCGCTGATAGTCAGCCACAAGGTCGAATATATGACCCCTGAATGGAAGGACTGCTTCCGCTATGCTATCGACCTTGCGGACAGCCTGGACCTCGAGGTCACGATAGCTGCATCCCCTGGCTGGAGCGAGACCGGAGGTCCCTGGGTCAAGCCTGAGGATTCAATGAAGAAGCTGGTCTGGCGCCAGATCGAAGCAGAAGGAGGGAAACGGCCCGTGGAACAGAAAATAGTCCTTCCCGAAGGATTCGACAACACAGGAAAGTTCCAGGACTGGCCTCTGGTCCTGACCGCGAAAGATCTGGAATCCCTCGAGAACAAATTCCATTCGCTGAAGTTCTACAGGGACATAGCCGTACTCGCCGTAAAGCTCTGTGACAGCGACATAGACTTTTCCAGGCTCAATCCGTCCGTAAGGACTTCCGGAACCGAGCCGGAAGACGGGAAACAGTTGGAAGGCAAGGCCCTGTACTGCCGGCTGAACGGAGACAGGGTGGGCGATCCCATCACCGTGAATCCCGACAAGGACGGCTGGAGCTGGATAGAATACGGATTCAAGGAACCCCAGACCGTCAGGTCGGTCATCGTCACCGAGAAGAAAGCCATAGGCGGGGAGAACGATCTGACGAGGGAACTGCAAGTCAGTGACGACGGCATTTCCTGGAAGACCGCGGTCCGGCTCGGCTATCAGGCGACCAGGCAGAAGACATATTCATTCCCGGGGATCACGGCCAGGTTCTTCAGGGTCCGTTTCAAGGACACCGAGAAAGGCGGCGACAGCCCGTTCTGCGTCTCCCAGTTCATCCTTTCATCGGTCAACAGGATCCAGCTTGCAGGAGACAAGGCAGGGAATCTGTTCTACAGGCTCCTCCAGCTCGAAACCACCCCACAGACAAACGAGGCGGCCCGCCTGGAAGACGTAGTAGACCTTACCGGGAACGTCAAGGACGGCGTCCTTACCTGGGCGGTCCCTGAAGGCCGCTGGAGGATATTCCGTTTCGGCTACAGCCTGACCGGGAAGACCAACCATCCTTCATCCCCCGAAGCGACCGGGCTCGAGGTGGACAAGCTGGACCCCGACGCAGTCACCGGCTACCTGGAGGCATATCTCGATACCTACCGCGATGCCAGCGGAGGAAGGCTAGGCGGCAGAGGGATCCAGTATCTCCTGACGGACAGCTACGAGGCCGGGCCTCAGACCTGGACCGAGAACATAGCCGGGGAGTTCAAGCGGAGGAAGGGATACGACCTGCTCCCCTGGCTCCCTGCGTTGACCGGAATGATCCTGGGCAGCACTGACGAAACCGAACGTTTCCTGTTCGACTGGCGCCGCACCCTGGGAGATATGATGGCCGAATACCACTACGACATCCAGAACGAGGTCCTGGCCAAGTACGGGATGGGACGTTATACCGAAAGCCACGAGAATTACAGGGCCAACCTGACTGACGGAATGGATTGCAAGCGCTACGCAGAAATCCCGATGTCCGCTTTCTGGATGCAATACAAGCAAGGAAAGATATTCACCAGCAGGTTCGAAGCTGACATCAGGGAATCCGCATCCGTCGCCCATATATACGGACAGAACATAGCCGCCGCAGAATCATTCACTGCCGAGGGTTTCCGCGACGGGGCCTGGGTCTACTCCCCTGCCGTCCTCAAGCCGACCGCAGACGCCGCGATGGCCTCAGGCCTCAACCGGTTCGTCATACACTGCTCGGCGCATCAGCCTGTAGATGACAAGGTTCCCGGATTGGGACTGGGAAAGTACGGGCAATGGTTCAACCGCCATCAGACCTGGGCAGGCCAGGCGCGTTCCTGGACTGACTATCTCAGCAGGAGCTGCTTCCTGCTCCAGCAAGGCAGCTTCGTCGCCGACATAGCCCTGTATTATGGGGAAGACAACAACGTCACCGGCCTGTACCTCTCCAAAGGTCCCGAAATGCCGGAAGGCTATGCCTACGACTACTTCAGTCCGGACGTGCTGCTCCATAAGGCCGAAGCGAAGGACGGGCTGATAACCGTTCCAACCGGAATGAAGTACCGTATACTTTACCTCGACCCCAATGTCCGCTATATGTCGATGGAAATCCTCCGGAAAATCAAGTGCCTGGCAGATGCAGGAATAACCATCTGCGGATCCAGACCGGAGAAGATGGCCGGCAACCAGGGGGATCCGGATGAGTTCGATGCTATCGTGAAGGATATCTGGGAATCCGGGAGGAAGAATGTTTCCTCGGGCATCCCGGCCGTCAAGGTCCTGAAGTCCCTCGGGGTGGAACCCGACTTCGTATTCTCGTCAAAGGACGATCCGGATGTAAGGTACGTCCATAGGAAGACCGCTTCCGGGGATATATACTGGGTGACAAACCTGTCAGACAATGCATTGAAGATGGAAGGATCCTTCAGGGTGACAGGCAAGAAACCGGTTCTCTGGCACGCGGAGGACGGCTCCTCCGAGCCGGTCAGCTACAGCATAGGCAGCGGCAGGACAAGCGTTGCCCTGTCCCTGGCCAGGCATCAGAGCGTGTTCGTGATGTTCCTCGAAGATGCCGGAGAGGAGGAACTGCAGTCAAGGCTGCCCAAGGAAATCCTGACTCCGGTCGCGGAAATCACGGCTCCCTGGGTGGTCAGCTTCCAGGAGAACCGCGGTGCGCCTGCCACTGCCGTATTCGACAGGCTTGCTTCCTACACCGACAGCGAGGATGAAGGGATACGGTACTTCTCAGGCACGGCGGTTTACCGAAACACTTTCAGCCTGAAGAAGAAAGACCTGAAGAAAGCGAAGAGGATAATCCTCAGCCTGGGAGAGGTGAAGGATATCGCCGAGGTGAAGGTCAACGGTGTCGGCCTGGGGACTTTCTGGGACGCTCCGTTCCAGGTAGATGTGACCAAGGCTGTGCGCAAAGGCAGCAATTCACTTGAGATAACAGTAGCCAACGTATGGCATAACAGGCTCGTAGGAGATATTCAACCAGGAGTGGAGGAAAGGATTACCTTCACTCAGATGGAGTTCTTCAAGCCTGAAGAGCCTCTGCTTCCGGCCGGTTTGATCGGACCTGTACGTATCCTTGCCGGAACCACTTCGGAATAGGGAGAGAACGATTCATCCTAACTTTGGATTTTGATATATGAACAAGATTTATTGCAAGAACACGGGTACCTTCAAGGAATTCAAGGAAGGAACCTCATTGTTGGATATAGCAGGAGCTTTCGAGTTCGACAAACCTTACCCCATACTTGCCGCAAAGGTTAACAACGTCACCGAAGGGCTGCGGTTCAGGGTCTACCACAACCTGGACGTGGAGTTCCTCGACTACCGCACCTACTCCGGGCGCAATTACTATTGCAGGTCCCTCTGTTTCCTGCTCTACAACGCCGTCCGCGACCTGTTCCCCAAAAGCTGCCTGAGGATCCGGAGGCCTATCTCCAAGGGGTATTACTGCTCGGTCGACAAAGGCGACGGGACTCCCCTTACCGAGTCCGATGCCGATGCGATACGCGCCAGGATGCGCAGTACGGTAGAGGCTGACGTCCCTTTCAGGCGCCACGAGGCCCAGGTCGGTGATGCGATCGAGGTATTCCGCCGCAGCGGGAATCTCGACAAGGTTAAACTGCTCGAGACCTGCGGAGAGGTGTACATAACCTATTATACCCTCGGGGATACGTCCGATTATTATTACGACGAACTCGTCCCCAGCGCCGGTTACCTTCAGACTTGGAGCGTGGACCTGTACAAGGGAGGGCTCCTGCTGAGGGTTCCTGACCGTCATCATCCGGAAGACCTGGCTCCGTTCTTCGAACAGCCCAAGACTTTCGAGGTGTTCAAGGAACTGGACAAATGGAACTCGATAATGAACCTGCGCAACGTGGGGGATGTAAACGAGTCCATCCTCAGGGGAAGCGCAACGGACCTTATCCAGATAGCTGAAGCATTGCAGGAGAAGAAGATAGTACAGATCGCCGAGGATATCGACACGCGTCACGACGATCCTGAGTCTCCGGTAAGGCTGGTACTCATCACCGGCCCCACCAGCAGCGGCAAAAGCACGTTCTGCAAAAGGCTCAGTGTCCAGCTCAAGGCTTGCGGCTTGCATCCCATATCCTTCTCGACCGACGACTATTTCGTCAACCGCCTGGATACCCCGAGGCTTCCGGACGGGTCCTTCGACTTCGACAATTTCGACACCGTGGACCACGATTACCTGCAGAAAGACCTGGTCAAGCTTCTCCGGGGTGAAGAGGTGGAAGTACCTGAATTCAATTTCGTTACCGGGCTGAGAGAGTTCAACGGGAAGAAACTCAGGCTGGGAGAGCGGTCCGTATTGCTCATAGAGGGCATCCACGCCTTGAATCCGAAACTTACCGAGCTGGTTCCTGAAAGGGAGAAGTACCGGATATTCATAAACACCATCACCTCCATATCGCTGGACGACCACAACTGCATCCCTACCAGCGACAACAGGTTGCTCAGGAGGATCATCAGGGACTACCTGAAGGGTGCCTTCACCGCCCAGGAGACGATATCCAACTGGCCGAACATCCGTCGGGCGGAGGTGAAATGGATATATCCGTTCCAGGAAGATGCCGACGTGCTGTTCAACTCATCCTACCTGGTCGAGTTCGCCGTACTGCGGACACACGCCGAAAGGATACTTGCAACAGTCCCGAAGAATTGCAAGGAATACAGCGAAGCCCACAGGCTGCTCAAGTTCCTGCACTACTTCGTCCCGGTATCAGACAAGGAAATACCTTCCACTTCCCTCCTCCGTGGTTTCATCGGATACGGGAACTAGGCATCAATCCATCAGTTTCTTGTACTTGAACCGTTTGGGCTCCACATTGCCCAGACGGGCCTTCTTGTTCTCCTCGTACTCTGAATAGTTGCCATCGAAGAACACGACCTTGCCGTCGCCTTCGAATGCCAGCATATGGGTAGCGATCCTGTCCAGGAACCATCGGTCGTGACTTACGACCACGGCACAACCGGCGAAATTCTCCAAACCATCCTCCAAGGCACGTATCGTATTGACATCCACGTCGTTGGTAGGTTCATCGAGAAGCAGGACGTTACCTTCATCCTTCAGGGTCAGAGCGAGGTGCAGGCGATTCCTCTCGCCACCGGACAGGACTCCGCACAGCTTTTCCTGGTCGGCTCCGGTGAAATTGAACCGGGATACCCAGGCCCTGGCGTTGATATCACGGTTGCCAAGGCGTACCCATTCGGAATTGCCGGCTATGGTTTCATATACAGTCTTGTCAGGATCGATGCTCCTGTGCTGCTGGTCGACATATGAAATCTTGGCCGTCTCCCCGATCGTAATGGTTCCGGAGTCAGGCTTCTCCACGCCCATAATCAGCCGGAACAGGGTTGTCTTGCCGGCCCCGTTAGGACCGATTACTCCCACTATGCCGGCAGGCGGAAGCTTGAAGGAGAGATGCTCGAACAAGAGCTTGTCGCCATAGGCCTTGGATACGTCATCGAACTCGATGACTTTGTTGCCGAGACGCGGACCGTTTGGAATGTATATTTCCAGGTTCTGCTCTTTCTCCTTGATGTCAGCAGCCGCCAGTTTCTCGTAGGCTCCAAGACGCGCCTTCTGCTTGGCCTGGCGGGCCTTCGGTGCCATCCTGACCCATTCCAGCTCGTGTTCGAGAGTCTTGCGCCTACGGCTCTCCTGCTTCTCTTCAAGGGCGAGACGCTTCGTCTTCTGGTCGAGCCAGGAGCTGTAGTTGCCTTTCCAAGGGATTCCTTCCCCACGGTCCAGCTCCAGGATCCATCCGGCCACGTTATCCAGGAAATACCGGTCGTGGGTCACGGCGATGACGGTGCCTTTATACTGACGGAGATGAGCCTCCAGCCACTGTATGCTTTCAGCGTCCAGATGGTTCGTAGGCTCGTCGAGCAGGAGGACGTCAGGCTGGCGGAGGAGCAGGCGGCACAGGGACACCCGTCTCTTCTCTCCTCCCGACAGGGTGGAGACAAGAGCCTCGGACGGAGGGCAGTTCAGGGCATCCATAGCCCTTTCCAACTTGGAATCCAGTTCCCATCCGCCCAGATGGTCGATCATCTCGGAGAGTTCGCCCTGGCGCTCGATGAGTGCGTTCATCTGCTCGTCGCTCATAGGCTCCATAAACTTCATCGATATCTCATTGTATTCATTGAGGACATCCACGGTCTCCTGGACTCCTTCCTGGACAACTTCAAGGACAGTCTTGGAAGGATCCATCTGAGGTTCCTGTTCGAGGTACCCCACGGAATAACCCGGTGCCCAGACCACTTCGCCCTTGTACGATTTCTCGACTCCGGCTATGATCTTCAGGAGGGTCGACTTGCCGGATCCGTTCAGACCGATTATTCCGATCTTGGCCCCGTAGAAGAAAGACAGATAGATGTCCTTGAGGATCACCTTGTTGTTGTTCGGCAGGGTTTTCCCTACACCGCACATTGAAAAGATAATGGTCTCGTCTGCCATAAGGAGATGGATTAGATTTTCAGGAATACGGGATTACTGCATCTGGCGGATACGAACTTCGATGGAAGAATCGGCCAGGGAGTCCGCCACCTGGCGGACAGGAGTATCGCTGTAATGGTAAGGATAAAGGATGCGCGGACGGATCAGCCTGGCAGCATCGAGGCACTGTCCTACGGTCATCGTATATGGCTGGTTTACAGGCAGGAAGGCTACGTCCAGGTGCTCGTCGGCGAGGGAAGCCATCTCGGGGATGAGCTCCGTATCGCCGGCCACATAGACCTTCAGCCCGCCTATCGTCAGGACATATCCTACTCCAAGGCCCCTGGGATGGAATCTCAGATGGTCTTCGGTCGTGTTGTAAGCCGGTACGACATCGACACGCACATATTCTTCCAGCTCGAAGGAATCACCTTCGGCCACGACCTCTCCGAATCCAAGCTTTTCGAAGGATCCCTGGGGCAGGAGCACGCGGGTCCCTCCCTTCTGCAAGGTCTTGACGGCATCGGCATCCAGATGGTCGAAATGCTCGTGAGTGACCAGGATCAGGTCCGCCTTCGGGAATTTGGAATAATCCACGGTCATCCCATCCTGCTTGGAGACAGGATCTATCTGGATATGGAAATCCTTGTAATCCAGCGCAAGCGAACCGTGCTTGATGAACACTATTCCGACTTCTCCACCAGAAGGTGCGGCTATCTTGTCGGTTTCGTAAGGCAGGGCGGCTTTCTTGCCGCAGGAGAAAAACGGGAACATCACAATCAGTAATAAGAGTATTCTTTTCATATAGACTAATTTGCTCTAAAATACGAAAAAATATTATATTTGTATTATTAACAAATCCCAGAATGAATTTTGAAGGAATCATCGTGGGTGCCTCAGTCTTCCTGATAATCGGGCTGTGCCATCCGGTGACGATAAAGCTTGAATATCACTTCGGCAAGAAAGGCGCCTGGTTTTTCGCCGTCGCAGGCCTGATTTGCACTGCCGCCTCTCTGTTCATAATGAACCATACGGTTTCCACTATCCTTGCAGCTTTCGCATTCTCTTGTTTCTGGGGCATCCGTGAGGTATTCCAACAGGAAAAACGCGTTATGAGAGGCTGGTTCCCGGAGAACCCCGCCCGTCACGATCATTATGAAAACCTGAGAAAGAAATATAACAGGAAATGAAAGATAACGAATCATTGAAAGAATTGGCCGGACGCAGGAACTTCGGCCCAGACCACGCCCTGGTCACCACTCCCCAGCCTTGCGTGATGATCGCGACCTGGGACGAATCCCACACCCCGGACGTTATGATGGCGGCCTGGGCAGGCCAGTACGACTACAAGCAGATAGTCATCAGCCTCTCCGAGCACAAGACTACCGAGAATCTCCGCAAGGCGAAGGCCTTCACCGTGAGTTTCGCAGACGTACGCACCGTAGCGGAGTCCGACTATCTGGGACTCGTCAGCGCCAACAAGGTTCCGGACAAAGTCTCGAGGGTCGGTTTCACCGTCACCCCAAGCCCGAATGTCGACGCTCCCGTCATCAATGAATATCCACTCACCCTGGAATGCAAGGTCCTGTCCCTGGAAGACGGCATCCTTGTCGGGGAAGTCGTGAATATGAGCGCTGATCCGTCCATCCTGGACGAGGAAGGGAAAGTGGATCTGGGGAAGCTGCAGCCAATAGTTTTCGACGCTGCGGCAAATACCTACCGCGCCCTCGGGGAAGTTGTCGGGCAAGCCTGGAAGTCAGGCCGTAAATACCTGTAACAGATTATTTAGCCAATTTCACAAACAACTGAACAATCGATGATCATCGTCTTGAAACTACTGGGCTCGATAGCCCTCCTCATATACGGAATGAAGGTTATGAGCGAAGCTCTCCAGAAGATGGCGGGCCCTCAATTGCGACACCTTCTGGGAGCTATGACCACGAACCGTCTGTCGGGTGTGGCTACCGGTGCTCTCGTGACGGTAGCCGTGCAGTCTTCCGCTGCTACTACCGTAATGACGGTGTCGTTCGTGAACGCTGCCCTGCTCACGCTCGCACAGGCCATCTCCGTCATTATGGGAGCCAATATCGGTACCACCATCAGCGCGTGGATTATGTCGGCCGGATTCTCGTTCAACATAGCCACCTTGGTCTGGCCCGCTTTCCTTGTGGGAATCATACTCATACAGATGGGGAAACACCGCTATGCTGGTGATTTCCTGTTCGGTCTGGCCTTCCTGCTCTTCGCCCTGGCAATGCTCAAGGACGCCGGGAACGAGATGGACCTGGCAAGCAAACCGGCCGTGGTAGCCTTCTTCGCAAGTTTCAAGACCAATTACGGGACCATACTGCTCTTCCTCCTCATAGGCTCCGTCCTTACCGCAATGGTACAGAGCTCGGCCGCACTGATGGCCATCACCATGGTACTATGCACGACCGGAGCGATTACGATATTCCAGGGCATAGCACTGGTTATGGGAGAGAATATCGGTACCACACTGACTGCCAACTTCGCGGCGATGGGAGCCAATACCCAGGCCCGGAGGGCGGCTCTGGCCCACCTGGTATTCAACGTATTCGGTGTCATCTGGGTACTCATACTGTTTTTTCCGTTCGTGAAGATGGTGTGCGGAATAGTGGGGATAGATCCTACCGGCCCTTCACAGGACCCGACTAGGCTGTCCTTCGCCCTGGCAACCTTCCACTCCGCTTTCAACGTCATCAACACCGCAATCCTCATAGGCTTCATCCCGCAGATCGAGAAATTCGTCTGCAAGCTCATCCCTCCCAAGAAGGCCGATATGGAAGACGAATTCCGTCTCCAGTATATCCGCGCCGGTATAATGAAGACTCCGGAAATCTCCGTCCTCCAGGCCCAGAAGGAAATCGTGGTCTTCGGAGAGAAGATGGAAAAGATGTTCTCCCTCCTGAAGGAGCTGTATTCCACTACAGACGAGAAGTCTTTCCTGAAGCTTTTCGACAGGATAGAGAAATACGAGGATATGAGCGACAAGATGGAAAGTGAGATCGCCCGCTATCTCAGCGAGGTCGGTTATTCCCATCTGTCCGATGACACCAAAGAGAAGATCCGGTCGATGCTCCGCCAGATCGGCGAGCTTGAGAGTATCGGTGACAGCTTCTTCAGCATAGCCCGTATACTCAGGCGGGGACGCGACAACAAGGTTGAATTCACCGAGGAGCAGATCGCCGGAGGCAAGGAAATGTATTCCCTTGTAGATGAGGCACTCAGGCAGATGAACGTAGCCCTTGCAGGCCGCAGGGAGGACGTCAGCCTTTCCGATTCCGAAGCGATAGAGAGACGGATCAACGAATGCCGCAACCTCTGGAGGGCACGCAACGTGGAGAACGTGGACAACCATATCTACGGTTACGGCAACGGAAGTGTATTCACTGACCTCATCAGCGAGGCGGAGAAAGCCGGCGACTATATTATGAATGTCGTGGAAGCACGACTCGGTGCCGCCCGAAACGGTATCCGTATCAAAGGCATCCAGATAGACACTGACAGCAAGCTGGTTTCCGTGGACCACACGACGGTTTCTTTCACGAGGACGGACTACGAACTCCTCAAGCTCCTGGCCTCGAGCCCTGGCAAGGTGTTCTCCAGGGAAGAAATCCTCAAGGAAGTCTGGCCAGATGACGAGATTGTCCCGATAAAGGCCGTCGATGCCACCATCGCCCGTATCCGCCGCAAGATCGGACAGTATGCATCCTGCATCGCCGGTGACGGAGGTTCGGGATATTCATTCCAGGAATAAACAACTCTTCTGAATATGAAAAGATTGGCTTTACTCATCGCAGTTCTTCTCTCAGGTGCTGCCTGCTTCGCCCAGCAAGCCCTTTGGGGTGGAGCTCAGATAGAATCCCCCGTCATCAACGGAAACGGAACTGTAACTTTCAGGTGCGTTGCTCCCAAGGCCGTGAAAGTCCAGGTTACAGGAGACTTCCTCCCTACCAGGAAGGTGCAGTCCGAATGGGGAGAATTCGATGTGCCCGGCGTGGGCGAATTCACTGAAGGGAAGGACGGGCTCTGGGAATATACCACCCCGGAAGCGGTCGCCCCGGAACTCTACCTCTACAACCTTATCATAGACGGCAACCAGACCCTCGACTTCAACAATATGTGGATCAACAGGGACGTGAGCACCATCAGCAACATGTTCCTGGTTCCCGGCGGAAGAGCCGACTACTATGCTGTCAGGAACGTCCCTCACGGAACTGTTTCCAAGGTCTGGTATCCTTGCACCCTGACCGGGAACAACAGGAGGATGACGGTTTACACTCCGGCAGGATACAACCCTACAGGCAAGACCCGTTATCCGGTGGTCTATATCCTCCACGGTGCCGGGGGTGACGAAGATGCCTGGGTTACCGAAGGCCGCGCTTCGCAGATACTCGACAATATGATCGCCGAGGGCAGGTGCAAGCCAATGATCGCTGTATTCACCAACGGCAACATATCCCAGGAAGCCGCTCCGCTCGAGAACTCCACCGGCTATGTCAGGCCCGTGTTCCGCCAGGGAAAGCAGATGGAAGGGTCGTTCGAAGAGACTTTCCCCGAGATCGTCAAATACATAGACAGCCATTACAAGACATTGGCCAACAAGAAGAACCGCGCCATCTGCGGTCTTTCGATGGGTGGCTTCCATACGATGTACATTTCACTTAACTATCCGGACCTGTTCAACTATTCGGGTATGTTCTCCGCCGCCGTGGGAGTAAGCGATCCCAAGATTTCTCCGCTCTACCAGGATGTGGATGCGAAGCTCGCCGCTTATTTCAGCAAGAAACCGGCCCTCCTGTGGATCGCAATCGGCAAGACTGACTTCCTCTACAAGCAGAACGAGGAACTGCGGGCCAAGCTGGACGCTGCAGGCTACCCCTACACCTATCTGGAGACTGACGGTGGGCATATCTGGAAAAACTGGAGGATATACCTGACCGAATTCCTTCCGAAGCTGTTCTAATCACTCTTTCAAGATATGAGACTTATCAAGTATATCCTTGCAACGCTGATCGCTGCAGTTACGTTGGCGGCCTGCTCCGACGAAGGGAAGAACGTTCCCTTTACCGAAGCAAGGAACTATTTCGTCAGGAATGACGTCGTCCTTCCGCTCGGATCGCCGGTTATCGAATCCCAGGCCGAACTTGACAGCATTTTCGGGATGGCCGCGGTGATGGGCAGGAACGGGAGGCCCACTGACATAGATTTCAGCAGGGAGTTCTGCGTAGCCTATGTGATCCCGCCGACCGATACCCTGACCGAAATCGTGCCCGTGGCGGTGACATCCAAGGGGCAGGAGCTGACCTGCACCTTCGAAATCAGGAAAGGAGACCCTATCACCTGGACTATCCAGCCTTTCAGCCTCATAGTCATAGACAGGAGCTACCATAAGAAGCAAGTCAAAGTCAAGGTCGACTGATTCCGTTATGAAAAGAGCAGCGAGCCTTATCCTGGCAGGACTGATATGCCTGGCCGCTTCCGGCCAGACCAAGTCCTCACCTTCGGAAGTGACCGTATCCAAGGACGGGAGCGGAGACTTCACCACCATTCAGGAAGCCGTCAATGCCCTCAGGTCTTTCAGGCCTGAAGGCAGGGCCGTAATACGGGTAAGGAACGGTGTATATGAAGAAAAAGTGGTTATCCCGGCCCACAAGACCGATATTTCACTCATAGGGGAAAGCCGCGATTCGACCATCCTGATATGGCACGACCACGCCAATATGCCTGACGGGAAAGGGGGCACGATAGGGACATTCGAATCCTATACGCTGAAAGTGGAAGGACCGGGGTTCATCTGCGAGGATATGACTATCGTCAACGATGCGATGACTTACAACAATCCCCGGTGGCAGATCACCCGAAAGGATGTTTACAACGTAGGACAGGCGGTAGCCGTACATATAGACGCCGACCGGGTCGTGTTCCGGAACTGCGCGCTCAAGGGCTTCCAGGACACTTTGTTCACAGGGAACCCGGAAGGAAGGGAACTGTTCGACAACTGCTGGATCGAAGGTACCGTCGATTTCATATTCGGTCCGGCCACTGTATGGTTCAGGCAATGCCACCTTCACGCTCTTGCTGACGGATATTATACAGCCGCATCCACTCCGGAAGGCAGGTTCGGGTACATATTCGACGCCTGCACATTCACTGCGGCCGAAGGAATCGGCAAGCTGTGGCTCGGACGTCCCTGGCGTCCCTTTGCCCAGGTCGTGCTCAAGGACTGCCTGATAGATGCCCCGGTCGACCCCCGTGGATGGAACGACTGGGGAGATCCCGCCAACCACAAGACCGCCAGGTTCTGGGAATACTCCTGCTCCGGCAAGGGAGCCAGCCGCTCCGGCAGGGTGGCGTGGTCGAGGAGGATTTCCAACGGACGAGCCCGCAAGATAACACAGGAGAAGGTATTCACCCGCCCCGCTGACAAATGGGAAACTTACCGTTGACCTGTCTTTGTTTCGCCAATAATTGCTAAATTTGTTACAATATTCCACATAACATTTAATCTATGAGCACACTGCACGTTATCAACCACCCTATGATCCAGCACAAGCTGACGATTATGAGGGACAAGAACACAGGATCCAAGGATTTCAGGGAACTTCTGAAGGAGATTTCGCTCCTGATGGGTTATGAAGTGACAAGGGAGATTCCCCTCGAGGACGTGGAGATCGAGACTCCGATCTGCAAGATGACAGCCAAGGAAGTTTCCGGACGCAAGCTTGCCATCGTACCTATCCTTCGCGCGGGAATGGGAATGGTGGAAGGCCTCCAGACTCTGGTACCGGTAGCCAAGGTAGGTCATATAGGCCTCTATCGCGACGAGGAGACCAGGACTCCTGTGGTCTATTACTGCAAGCTGCCCGAGGATATCCAGGACAGGATGGTTATCGTCACCGACCCGATGCTTGCCACCGGAGGTAGCGCTTGCGATGCGTTGTCTATGCTCAAGGAGAGAGGATGCACGAATATCCGGCTGATGTGCCTGGTAGGTGTGCCGGAGGGAATCGAAAGGGTGCAGGAAGAACACCCTGACGTCGACATCTATCTCGCCGCCGTGGATGACCACCTGAATGAGAATGCATACATCGTCCCGGGTCTCGGAGATGCAGGAGACAGGATCTTCGGCACCAAGTAACGACACAGGACACACAGAACTGATAACTGAAAATATATGGATTTCAAAAGGATCGCGCTGATGGCTGTTTCCGCCATCGCGATAATGTCGATGGCCTCAGGATGCCTGGTAGGCAAATATATGTGCAATTATGCCCTGCTGCCCGAGGAACACGGCAACGACATCGAAGGAGACCGGGCGAAGGCAGAGTCAAGGTACCCGGGAATCATCAAGTGGTATGACGGCCTTCACGACTCGGGAATATTCAAGGACACTACCATCATCGGTGAAGGTGGATTCAAGCTCCACGCCGTGTATGCCCCTGCTTCCAAGCCATCGAAGGCACAGGGTACGGCAATCGTCATACACGGATACACCGACAACCATCTCTGTTTCCTGAACCTCGTGAGGATGTACAGGGATTCCCTGAATTACAACGTAATGGTACCGGACCTGCATTACCACGGCTATTCCGAAGGCAAGGCGGTACAGATGGGCTGGCTGGACAGGCTCGACATCGAAAGATGGATCCCCCTCGCCCACGACATCTGGCCGGATGATTTCATGGTCATCCACGGGGTTTCGATGGGTGCAGCCACCACTATGATGGTCAGCGGAGACGAGCTCCCTGGATACGTAAGGGCATTCGTCGAGGACTGCGGGTATTCCTCGGTCTGGGACCAGTACAAGCATAACCTGAAGGATCAGTTCCATCTTCCTCCTTTCCCTGTTCTGACAAGCGCGAGCATCGTCTGCAAGAACCGCTACGGATGGGATTTCAAGGAGGCATCCTCAGTCAAGCAGCTCGAGAAATGCGACAGGCCGATGCTCTTCATCCACGGAGAGAACGATGACTTCGTGCCTACCGAGCACGTTTACAAGAACTACGAGGCAAAGACCAAGGGATACAAGGAGCTCTGGATTGCTCCGGGATCCGAACACGCCATGTCATACAAGGACCATCCTGCCGAATATACTGCCCGTGTAAGGGCTTTCCTGGCAAAGGTCAAGGAGATGAAATAATAGGCGGATTAGTTTTTGTTTTTCGAATAATTAGCGTAAATTTGCGGTCCGATAGGACAGGGGCGTAGCCCAGCTGGTTTAGAGCGCTGCAGTCACATTGCAGAGGTCGTCGGTTCGAGCCCGACCGTCCCTACAGTTTTATCAAAGCCGTTGAACGTCAACGGCTTTTTTGTTTAGACACATAGACTACGATATGAGAAGAACCGCACTGCTGGCAGTCGTACTGCTCTTTTCCATCAACTGCCACGCTCAATTCAGGGTAGCGACATACAAGGACGGCAAGAAAGCCGCATTGTCCTTCACGTTCGATGACGGAGCTTCCGACCAGCTCACCCTGGCGATACCTCAGCTGGAGGAAAGAGGCTGGAGGGGAACCTTCTACATCATAGGCAGTTTCATACCTGAAGGTGATGGCAACGGGTTCACCTGGAACGTGATACGGGATCTCGCAGGACGCGGCCACGAGATAGGCTCCCATACGATGACCCACAGGAACCTGCTGGAAATCCCATATGAGGAGGCAGTGAAGGAAGTATATGACTGTGACAGCCTGATATTGGCAAGGACAGGCGTCAGACCGCTGTCATTCGCATTTCCTTTCAATGCCGCGGATGCCAGGATCAAGTCGATGGCTGAATCAGGGAAAGTCGGTTCCAGGACCACTCAGGCCGTTTTGGGAGGCAGAACTACCGTGGATGGATTCACGAAAAGGCTCGACGAGACCATCGACCGGGACGGATGGCTGGTCACGATGACACACGGAATAGAGAAAGGGTATGACCATTTCGCCAGTCTCGAGACCTTCATCGGATACCTCGACCTCATCCGGGACCGCGAGGACGACCTGTGGATAGCTCCTTTCGCTGAAGTGACCTCATACATCAAGGAACGTGATGACGTCCGCCTGGGCGTAAGGATCAAAGGCAGAAAGGTCAGGATAGTTCCGGAATGCTCACTCGACAGAGAGATATTCCGCTCCACCCTGTCGCTGGAGACTCCCCTTCCGGTCAGGAAGGCCAGACAGGGTCGTAAGGATTTGAAAGTGATGCGCTTTGGAGGAAAGACACTGGTAGAGTTCAATCCCTTTGCAGGTAATATCGTGTTGAAACTTTCCCAGCGGGCGGATCAATAGCCTTTCACGGAAACTGTCCGGGACAGACGGATGTCGGCTGAACTGGAACCCAGCATTATTTCGAATTCGCCAGGCTCGAATACCCTCTCCATATCCTTGCCTACTATGGAAAGGTCGTCAAGGGTCAGATTGAAGGAGACCCGCTTTGACTCTCCCTGAGCCAGGGATACCCTCTCGAAGCCGCGAAGGACTGAATCGTAGGTGACCACCGAACTCACTTTGTCGCGGACATATAGCTGCACCACCTCGGTTCCCGGCCGCTCCCCCGTATTCGTAACCACCCCTTCGACTGTCAGGCCTTTCCCGTCCGACACAGATACCGAAAGGTCCGAATATGCGAAACTGGTATAACTCAGACCGTGGCCGAAAGGATACAGAGGTCCTATGACCCTGGAGATTCCGGTGCCGTTCGGATCGCCTGAACGCTTCTGTCCGCCGTGGGAGCCTTTCTTATAAGGGAAATTGTATTCTATCTGGCCTACCGACTTAGGGAATGTGACTGTCAGCTTGCCGCCAGGATTGTTGTCTCCGAAGAGTGTCTCGGCCAGGATGGTGCCTCCCTCGCAGTGAGGGAACCACATTTCAAGGATGGATGGCAGGTTCTCATCCTCCCAGTTGACGGTGAGCGGCCGTCCGTTGACCAAGACCAGGATAACCGGTTTGCCCGTTTCCTTCAAAGCCATAAGCAGCATCCTCTGCCGGCCGGGAAGGTCGAGCGAAGTCCTGGAGTGGCTTTCCCCGACACATTCCGTATCCTCTCCCATAACGGCGATTACGACATCTGCATCCTCCGCCTTCCTCACTGCCTGCCGGATCATATCCATCTCATCGTCGCTCGGCGGATAAGGGATGATCTCGCTCATCGGCCAGCGGGCATCCTTTACCTCGCAGCCTTTTGCGAAGTCAACCTCAACGGAAGTACCTGAGAGATAGTTTCTTACACCATCCAGCATACTTGTACGATGAAGCCCGTTCGGTCCGTAGCGACTGACCATATAACCGGTTTCTTCGGCCATAGGCCCGGTAACCAGGATCCTGCCCAGTGATGACTTGTCCAACGGAAGCAGCTTCCCCTCGTTCTTGAGCAATACAACGGACTGCCTGCCCATTTCCCTGACGAACTGGCCGTTCACCGCAGGTCCTACCTCCGCATCGGCCAGCTTGCCGTCTCCTGTAAAAGTATTGTCGAAAAGACCAAGGCGGAACTTGACCTTCAACACCTCACGCACCCTT
>JAGDBQ010000117.1 GCA_017958985.1 Bacteroidales bacterium | reverse complement strand
ATTGGTTTCGGGGACGATTATCGGCCTGTCGCAGGTGTTTGTGAAGGTTATTCCATCCTCGCTGGTCGCGTGCCAGATATTGCTGATTCCGTCAGTCCCCTCCCAGGCCATCTGGTAGAAGATATGGATCTGTCCGTCGAGCTTCCTGACGCAAGGAGCTACGGCGCCGTATATCTTTTTACCCTGGGTGTCCCGCAGGTCAAGGTCGCCCACCCTCGTCCAGTTGACCAGGTCGGTGCTGCGGGCGATGCCCGAGTGCCAGTCGTCGAATTTCGGAGGCTTGCTGTCCTTCTGTGGGTTCGGATCGAACGGCATCACGGAATAATACATAAGATATTCGTTCCCGTGCCGGATCACAGTAGGATCCTTGGCGATAGGGTACTCCTTTGAACGCGAAGAATCGGCATATTTCATCGGAAGAGGCTCCAGGACGACCTTCATCGGTTTGGGTGCACAGGCTGTGAAGAAGAGAACGGCCGCCAGGGCCAGGAACTCGAAAGCTCGGATTGTCTTTTTCATTATCTTAATCATTCAATGTTTCAACGAATATCTCAGGGAACGCTTTCCTGATGGAAGGCTTTGCAATCTCCAGGAGCGGGACCATAACGAAAGGACGCTCGGCGATTCCCTTATGAGGAATGGTAAGTCGCGGAATATCAATTATTTCCTTCCCGTAAAAAAGGATATCGATGTCTATTGTCCTGGAATGGTATACGCGGTTGCCGGCTTTGTCGTATTCAGGCTCGTCCGTCCTGCCAAGTTGCCGTTCCACCGCCTTGACGGTGTCAAGTATTCCCAGGGCGGCTTCTTCCGCGCTGACTTCCGGCCGGTGTATCCTGTAGAGGACGGCTGCATTAAGGAACTTCCCGCCGGAAAAACCCATCGGCTTCGTTTCGATGAGCCGGGAAAGGGCGGAATAATGTACGCCGAAAGCCTCGTCCATCAGGCGAAGGGCCTCCATTATGTTCCTTTCCCTGTCTCCGAGATTGCTCCCAAGCGAAAAATAAATGCTCACAAAAGCCATAGCCGCTGAATAATCATTCCAATGTACGGAAAAAATCGGAAAAAATTTGATATTTTTGAGGAAAGAACCATTTGAGAATATGTATTTCAGGAAAAGCTTTTTTGTCTTGATGACGCTTCTGCTGGCAGCAGGAATCTGCCTTGGCGCAAATCCGAAGAGTTATTCACTGTCTTCCCCTAATGGAAGGATCACCGTAAAGATCGGCACGGGAAGCAAGATCAACTATTCCGTCCTGTACAACAACGGAGTGGTGATCTCCCCTTCCGAGATCGCGATGACGCTTGAGGACGGGACTGTCTATGGCGGCTCCGCCCAGCCGGTCGGATTCAACAAGAGGGTCGTCAACAAGACGATAGACGCTGTCGCATACAAGAGAGCTAAAGTCAAGGACCACTTCAACGAGCTGACCATCAAGTTCAAGGAGTTCAATCTGATATTCCGGGCATATGACAAAGGCGTCGCCTACAGGTTCACTACGAATACGAAAAGGCTCTTCACAGTGAAGGAAGAGACCGCGGAATTCACCTTCCCGGCCGACTGGAACTCCTATGTCGGATATTCCGGAGCAAAAGGCGAAACCATTGAAAGCCAATATGTCAACGATTTCGAAAGCCTGTACAACCACGTCCCGGTATCCGGGTGGGAACGCAACAGGCTGGTATATCTTCCGGCATTGTTTGAAGCCCCTTCTGGCGTGAAGGTTCTCATCACCGAGGCCGACCTGAGGAATTATCCTGGAATGTTCCTTCTCGGAGACGGTTCCAAGACGGTCAAGGGACAGTTCGCCCCTTACCCGACGCGGGAAGCCCAGGGTGGGCATAATATGCTGGAAGGAATAATCAAGGAAAGAGGCAATTACATCGCAAGCGGAACTCCGGGCCAGAAATTCCCCTGGAGGGTGATCGCCGTGGTTCCCGAGGCTGCCCAGCTGGCCAATCTGGATCTCGTATATTGCCTTGCGGAGCCTGCCGCAGACACAGACTGGAGCTGGGTGAAGCCTGGAAAGGTCGCCTGGGAATGGTGGAACAACTGGAACATCTATGGGGTTGATTTCGAATCCGGAATAAACACCGATACTTACAAATATTACATCGACTTCGCCTCCAGGTTCGGCCTCGAATACATAATTCTCGATGAGGGTTGGACCGAAAAAGGCGAAGCGGACCTGTTCAAGGTCGTGCCGGAGCTCGACCTCAAGGAAGTCATCGACTATGCTGCCAAAAAGAACGTAGGCATCATATTGTGGACCGGATACTGGGCCTTCAACAAGGATATGAACGAGGCCTGCAGGCATTATTCCAAACTGGGAATCAAGGGCTTCAAGGTGGATTTCATGAACCGTGACGACCAGCCGATGATCGAATTCCAGCAGAAAGCCGCCGCAATGGGCGCCAAATATCACTTGCTCATCGATTTCCACGGAACCTCGAAGCCCGCAGGACTGCAGAGGACATATCCGAACGTCCTGAATTACGAGGGCGTGAGGGGATTGGAGCATCTCAAGTGGAGTTCTGCCGACCAGGTCGTGCACGAATGCACGATCCCGTTCATCAGGATGGCGGCTGGCCCTCTGGACTACACCCCGGGAGCGATGCGCAACGCCACGCAGAAGAACTTCCACCCTGTGAATTCAGAACCGATGAGCCAGGGAACCCGGTGCCGCCAGCTGGCTGAATATATCGTGCTGGACGCCCCTCTGGCTATGCTTTGCGACTCCCCTTCCAATTATTACGCAGAAGAGGAGTGCACGGAATTCATCGCTTCCGTCCCGACATCCTGGGACGAAACCGTAATGGTCTGCGGAGAAGTCGGGGAATATGTTGCCATCGCACGCCGAAAGGGTGAAAAATGGTATGTGGGAGCCATCACGAACTGGACGCCCAGGGAAATGGACCTGGAACTCGGATTCATTACTACCGCAAGCGTGATGACCGTATTCCACGACGGAGCAAATGCGGACAAAGTCGCACGGGATTACTTGAAGGAAGAAGAAGACTTCCCGGAGAACGGTCGGGTCAGAATAAAAATGGCCCCCGGAGGAGGTTGGGCGGCCATTATCAAATAAGGATATTCCTGTAATTACATCATCTGGAGAGCAGATTTGATAACCTGCTCCACCTTGGCGGACGGGTTGGCTTTCAGGACGGCCTGGACCGCCTTGGATACGGCAGGCTTGGAGAAACCAAGCATAACAAGGGCGCGGGACGCCTCTTCCACGATTTCGTTCCTCGCGGCACCTCCGAAGATTTCGCCAGCCTGGGATCCTTCGCCCTTGACAATCTTGTCCTTCAGCTCGATGATCATCCTCTGGGCGCTCTTGACGCCTATTCCCTTTATGCTCTTGATTCTCGCAACATCCTCAGACAGAATGGCTTGCCTTATCTCTTCAGAAGACAGGGAAGACAACATCATCCTGGCCGAAGCCACTCCTATGCCGGAGACTCCGATCAACAGCTCGAAGAGTTCCCTTTCGTCCCTGGTCGCGAAACCGTAGTATTCCTCCATATCTTCTCGAAGATAGTGGAAGATGTAGGCCGTGGCCTCTTTCTTTCCCTCAAGGGCCTGATAGGTCTGGAGGGATATCAGGATGCTGTAGCCGATTCCGTTGTTTTCAAGGATGAGTTCCGCAGGAGACAGCTCCACGACGGTACCTTTGATGTAGTCAATCATATTGTGTCCACTTTGTCGTATCTATTCCGTAAAGTTAGCAATAATTGTTAAATTTGCAGTTCACAAGCAATCAACGCTGTATGGACATCGATGGAATAAGGGCTATGTTTCCGGCACTCGCACAGAGCGTCCACGGCAAGCCATTGGTGTATTTCGACAATGCCGCCACTTCCCAAAGACCTGAGTGCGTCGTGGAAAAGTGGGAGTCACTTGTCCGTGGCTCGAACGCCAACATCCACAGGGCTGTCCACAAGCTGGCCGTAGATGCCACGGAAGAATATGAAAGCACGCGCGATGCTGTCAGGGAATATATTAACGCAGCATCGAGGGAAGAGATCATATTCACTTCAGGGACAACTGCTTCCATCAATCTGGTGGCTTTTTCCTATGGAGAGAGCTTTGTCTCTGAAGGAGACGAAATCATCGTGACGGAAGCCGAGCATCATTCCAACATCGTTCCCTGGCAGATGCTCTGCCAGAGGAAGGGTGCCGTCCTGAAAGTCCTCGGCGTCGATGATGGAGGCCATCTGAAGACAGAGGATCTGGAGTCTTTGCTGACGGAAAGGACCAAGCTCGTCGCCGTGACTCAGATTTCCAATGTCCTGGGTATAAAGAACCCGGTTAAGCATATCGTAAATATTTGTCATTCAGCCGGTTGTCCGGTTCTTGTGGATGGCGCGCAGGGTATTGTCCACGAAAAGGTGGATGTCCGGGACCTGGATTGTGATTTCTACGCGTTTTCTGGGCACAAGCTTTATGCTGCCACCGGCACCGGAGTCCTTTATGGCAAGAAAGAATGGCTGGAGAAAATGGTTCCGTACCAAGGTGGCGGCGAGATGATTGCAACTGTCAGATTCTCCGGAACGACCTATGCTCCGCTTCCAGAAAAATTCGAGGCAGGAACTCAGAATATCAACTCCATACCGACGCTCAAGCCCGCAATAGAATTTGCTAAATCATTACAAGATAACGAGATACGGGAATACAGGAAGCGTGTTTTCGATTTCTTGTACGGTGCTTTGACCAGCAACCCAAGGGTGCATTTGTATGGAGTTCCACGTGGAACAGAAGATAAAGTATCTTTGTTCTCGTTTAGTGTTGACGGCGCCCATCACGAGGATCTCGCTCTTATCCTGGATAAATTGGGGGTCGCTGTCCGCTCTGGTCAGATGTGCGCGGAACCTCTGATGGACAGGTTCGGGGTAACAGGTATGCTCCGGGCGTCCCTGGCTCCGTACAACACTTTGGAAGAGGCTGAGTATTTTATCAAGTCTCTGGAGAAGGCTTTAGGAATGCTGATTTAATATTGATGAAATGATATCTTTGGAAGAAGCCAAAAAGGCGGTTGTTGATGATTTCTCGATGTATGATGAGTGGCTCGACAAATACGAGTACCTGATCGACCTCGGGAAGAATCTCGATTCATACCCAGAAGAGGAGAAAACCGAAGACAAACTCATAAAAGGTTGTCAATCAAGGGTTTGGCTGAACAGCAAGGTTGAGGAAGGTAAGGTTTTCTTCCAAGCGGACAGCGACGCTATCATCACCAAGGGGATCATCTCCCTGCTGATCGGGGTATATTCCGGAAGGACGCCCGAAGAGATTGCCGGAGACGATTTTGGATTCATCAATGAAATCGGATTGAAAGAGAATCTCTCTCCTACAAGAGCGAACGGACTCGTATCGATGATCGAAACGATCAAGGCCCTGGCCGCGGAAAACTGCAAATGAAAGATGAGTAAAGAAAACGAAGATATCCTGACTGCCGAAGACGCCATCGAACTTGCGCCTCTATATGACAATGTCGTGCTGGCGATCAAGCAGGTATATGATCCGGAGATCCCTGTCAACGTCTATGACCTTGGGCTCATATACGAGCTCGTGATCAACAAGAAGCACGAGGCCTATATCAAGATGACGTTCACCGCGCCCACCTGTCCGATGGCGGATGAGGTGCTTGCCGAGGTTCAGAAAAACGTTGCTGATGTTCCCGGAATTACAGCTTGCAATGTAGAACTGACGTTCGATCCGCCCTGGGACCAGTCCATGCTGAGCGAAGAAGCGAAGATCGAGCTTGGGCTTGAAGATTTTGATTCTACTGAATCCGAAGCCTGATCACCGACCGAAATAAACCAACAATACAGAGAGGTCTGCCGGCGAAACGCCGGAAATGCGGGATGCTTGAGCAATCGTACGTGGATTGTAACGCTTGAGCTTCTGGCGGCATTCAATGGTGAGACCCGAAACCTTGTCGAAATCGAAGCCTTCAGGAATACTGAGGTTTTCAAGGCGGGCTATCTTCTCAGCTATATCTTTTTCACGCTCTATATAACCCTTGTACTTGATCTCCGTCTCAACTGAAGAAATGACGGCTTTTGAATAAATTGTTCCACGTGGAACAAATTTCATAAGTTCTTCGAGTTTTACTTCCGGCCTCGCCGCCAGGTCAGCGATTTTCTTGGACTCGGAAAGAGTTGCTGATCCGCAGGATTCCAAATAGCCGTTGACGACGTCTGCACGAAGATTCTCTGCCCAACAGCGTCCGGTCAGCTCTTCCGTCTGTGCCTTCTTTTCACACATCAAATTGTAACGCTCTTCGCTGGCCAGACCGATCTGGAAGGCCTTTTCCGTAAGACGGAAATCTGCATTGTCCTGTCGCAGGAGTATCCTGTACTCCGCCCTGGAAGTGAACATCCTGTAAGGTTCGTCTACACCTTTCGTTACAAGATCATCGATCAGAACCCCGATATAAGACTCGTCGCGGCGAAGGATAAACGGATCCTTTTCCTTGAT
>JAGDBQ010000116.1 GCA_017958985.1 Bacteroidales bacterium | reverse complement strand
GCCTCCCTGGAGATGGATTGGAGCGTGGAGACGGGGGCAGGGTACGATATATCCCCGACTTCCATATCCAGGGTGGGGGAAGATGTGCTGATGCCTACCGACAAGGGTAACCTTCTTTCTTTCGCTGCGTCGGACGGCCGTCTCCTTTGGGTACATAAAGTCTCCGTCGCCCTCCTGAATCCTCTTGAGGCCTGGGTCGACGGTGACGAGGAATATATACTGGTTTCGTCGATGGACGGGACCGTAGCATTGCTGAAAACCGATAAATGAAAAAGAATATGAAGAGAATCTTTGCGCTTATCCTGGCCGTGGCGGCCGTAATGACTGCTTCTGCGAAGGAACTGGAGCCTTGGCAGGATCCAAACGTCTTTGAAGAGAACAGGATGCCGATGCGGGCGACCTTCGTGACTCACCAGCAGCAGACCCTTTCCCTGAACGGTGTCTGGAAGTTCAACTGGAACGAGACGATCGAAGGCAGGACGAGAGGCTTCGAAGCGCTTTCATACGATGATTCCGGATGGGGAGAGATGCCAGTCCCCGGTATGTGGGAACTGAACGGTTATGGTGAGCCTATGTACCTGAACATAGGCTACCCGTGGAGGGGCCATTACAAGAACAATCCGCCTTACCCGGCGACTGAGCGCAATTATGTAGGCCAGTACCGGCGCACATTCACCGTGGACAAATCCTGGATAGGGAAGCAGATATGCCTCTGCATCGGTTCCGCGACCTCCAACGTCCGCGTATGGGTCAACGGAAAGATGGTTGGCTACAGCGAGGACAGCAAGCTGGAGGCACGATTCGACCTGACCAGATTCGTCAGGCAGGGAGAAAACCTTATAGCCCTGGAGATATTCCGCTGGTGCGACGGTACGTACCTCGAGGACCAGGACTTCAACCGTTTCGCCGGGATCGCGCGTGGGGTATATGTCTATACCCGCGAGAAGGAAAGGATCGAGGATGTTAATATCGTGGCCGGTATGGACGGCAGTTTCACCGCCAGGACCTTGGTGACCCCGGGAATCAGGAAAGTGGCTTTCGAGATCGTCGGAAAGGATGGCAAGAGCGTATATTCCGGTAGCGTGGTTCCCCGCAAGTCGAAGGCCGAGCTTTCCTCGGTAGTGAGCAATCCGAAGCTTTGGTCTGCGGAAACTCCTGATTTATATACACTTAAGGTCAGTGCGTACGGAAAGGGAGGCCTCGTTGAGTCTGCAGATGTGGATTTCGGTTTCAGGACCGTCGAGATCCGGAACGCCCAGCTTCTGGTCAACGGCAAACCTATCCTGATCAAGGGAGCGGACCGCCACGAGATGAATCCATACAAGGGGTATGTTGTCTCGGAGGCCGATATGGTCAGGGATATACGCATAATGAAGGAATTGAACATCAATGCAGTGCGTACCTGCCACTACCCGGACGACCCGGTTTGGCTTTCGCTGTGTGACAAGTACGGTATCTATCTGGTGGACGAAGGTAACATCGAATCGCACGGAATGGGCTATGGTGATGAAACCCTCGCGAAGAATCCTGCGTTCAAGGCTGCGCACCTGATAAGGGACCAGAGGATGGTGCTCCGTGATATCAACCATCCTTCCGTGATAGTCTGGAGTATGGGCAACGAGGCAGGGGACGGAGACAATTTCTCCGCCTGCTATGACTGGATAAAGGCATACGATCCTACCCGCCCGGTCCAGTATGAAAGGACCGGAGGAGGCAGGAACACGGATATCCATTGTCCGATGTATACGACTCCCGACGCTTGCGAGAGGGAAGCCGCGAACAACCCTCCCAAACCGCTCATCCTCTGTGAATATGCCCACGCAATGGGTAACTCCGTGGGTAACTTCAAGGAGTATTGGGACCTGATCAGGAAATACCCTTGCTTCCAGGGTGGCTTCATCTGGGACTTCGTGGACCAGGCGCTCCTGTGGCCTTCTGACGAAGGCGGTACCGACCATATCTTCGCCTTCGGAGGAGATTTCAATGAATATGATCCTTCGGATGCTTCATTCAACTGCAACGGAATCATAGCCGCCGACCGGACCCTGCATCCGCACGCATATGAGATCCGGTATCAATACCGGAATATTCTCACTTCGGCAGGGGAAACGGATAAAAGGAAGCTCGATGTCACCAATGAGTTCTTCTTCAGGGATCTGAGCAATTACCGCCTGCTCTGGGACGTGACCGTGGGAGGCGAAAAGGCTTTGACCGGAGTCGTGGAGAACCTGTATGTCGGGCCGCAGGAGACAGGAAAGGTCGTGCTGGATATACCTTCCGATTATCCGGGGGACGAAGAGGTGTTTCTCAACGTGTCGTATGTCCTGAAGACAAGGGACGGACTGCTGCCTGCAGGTACTGAGGTTGCCTATGACCAGATACCGATCCGGGAGTCCTCCTCCAGGGATATCCGGAAGATGGTGGGAGCCAATTCAGTGGCCGGTGTTCCGGTGGCTTTCTCTGAGGATGGATCCGGCTTCAAGTTCGAAGGCTTGTTCCGTTCTGCAGGGACGGCTTCCGACAGGGTCGTACGCTGGGAAGCGGTATTCTCAAGATCTGCAGGAACCCTGTGCAGCTACAGGATTGGCGGAAGGGAGGTGCTTTCCGAGCCGCTGCTTCCTGAATTCGCCAGGGCTGTTACCGAGAACGATATGGGTGCCCGCTTGAATGTAAAGTCGAAGGTCTGGAGGTATCCCGTATTCCTGCCCGAGTCCGTGGATGTCGTGAAGGAAGGGGATGGTTACAGGTTCTCCGTGACTTACAAGCCTATCGCCGGGGGTGCCGCTTCAGTGTCGGTGGACTATCTCATCGGAAGTGACGGCACTATCCTTGGCAAGGAAACGATGTCGGATGCCGGGGGCCTTGAAAAGGCTCCGGATCTATTCAGGTTCGGGATGAAGTTCGCGATGCCGGGCAATTACTCCGACCTGGAATTCTTCGGCAACGGGCCTTGGGAGAACTACATAGACAGGAATTCCTCGGCACCGGTCGGCCTTTACCGCCAGAGTGTCAATGAACAGTATCATTATGGATATGTCCGTTCACAGGAGTCGGGCACCCATACTGGACTCAGGTATCTGAGGATCACCGATCCTGACGGCACTGGTTTGGAGATATCTTCCAATCTCAATTTCTCCGGTTCCGCCCTCCCGTTCTCGATCAGGGACCTGGATTGTGCTGCAGAAGGCACACCGGAGCGTGCGAACAAGACAAACGTGGCTGTGGGATATCCTCGTCATTCATTGAATCTCAAGGAGTTGGCGCACGAAAACGATAGGTCCAACGGGACGACGTATGTCAATTTCGACCTGGTCCAGATGGGCGTCGGGGGCATTAATTCCTGGGGTGAACTGCCTCTGGAAAAGTATAGGTTACACGCCCAGCCGCGAGAATTTGAATTTATTTTTAGACCACTTTGCAATTAATTAAAATAAAATCTGTAACTTTGCGCGTTGTGTCGGCATACTGAACCGGCAGTTTTGAAGGATAATTATTGAATCAAATAATAGTTAACTTAATGAAAAAGATCTTTAGCATTGTAGCGATTGCTCTGGTAGCTATTACCTCTGCGTACGCTCAGGAGGACAACAACCGTGACGAGAACGGCGCTGTCGTAAGGGGTCCTTATCTTACAAACGGATTCTGGGACAATTGGTTCGTAAGTGCAGCCGGTGGTGCTAACTTCACCGTCTCAAAGGAAACCAAGTTCAGCTTCGGCGGTCCTGCCATCGACGTCAATGTCGGCAAGTGGTTCACTCCTGCAGTAGGTTTCAGGTTCGGTTTCCACGGCCTGAACAACTCGTTCGACCTCAAGAACGGTCACACTACCCTGATCGACAACGGTAATGGTAACTTCGCGTTCTTCCGTTACGTCCATACCGATCTCCTCTGGAACATCACCAACACTATCCTTGGCTACAAGGAGACCCGTTTCTGGAGTGTCGTTCCTTATATCGGAGCAGGTTGGGTCGGCCTCAAGGATCCTTCATACAAGGATCGTGAGGGCTACGACGAGGTCAATGATGAGTGGGGTGCAGCTGGCGGAATCCTCAACAACTTCCGCATCAGCGACAGGCTCAACATCTGTGTCGACCTGAGCGTCCTCAGTATCCGTAACGAGGTTCTCGAGGTTTCTCCTTGGATCGGAGAGAACGACATCTTCGCGTTTATGCCGTCAATCTCCGCTGGTCTCGTCGTGAATCTCGGCCGCACGAACTTCAACAGGTTCAGCTCTGTACTTCCTGCCCCTGTCGTGACTTACATCGACAAGCCAGTCGAGGTTATCAAGGAAGTCCACGATACCATCGAGGTTCCTGGTGCTGACAAGCTCCTCACCGTGATGCTTGACAACGTTACCTTCGACTTCGACAAGGATATCCTTACTCCTCTGTCCCAGGAAGTTCTTGACACTGTCGCAACCGTCCTGAAGAACTATCCTAACCAGCACTTCCTTATCGCCGGTTACACCGACGTCCGTGGTGGATTCGACTACAACATCGATCTTTCCCGCCGTCGTGCAAAGGCAGTTTACGATGCTCTCATCGAAAGGGGTGTTGCGAAGAGCCAGATCTACTGGTATGGCTTCGGCAAGAAGGCTACCACGGTTCCTTACGGCGAGTCTCACGATGTCCGCAGGGGTGACCGCAAGGTTGTCATCGAGCGTATCAGCAATATGGACTACTGGAACTGGCTGATCAATTCCGGAAAGAACAACTAACCCGGTTTGATCGCAGAAGATCTAAGGAGCTGACTCCATAGTGAGTCGGCTCCTTTTTTTATTATGTAAGCTGTAATACTTAGGATGCCTCCGATCACCTCCAGTCTCCGGGCGAATAGGAGGTGAAGGAATAGCGCTGTCCGCCAAGGGCAGAGGTGCTGCGGAGCAGCAGAACGGCGTGTGTCTGACGACCGTTGGACGGCTTCTAGAAGCCGGTTAAAAGGGAGGAGTTAGCCGT